>JADKHO010000002.1:600000-900000 GCA_016721765.1 Bacteroidota bacterium | reverse complement strand
AAATCAAATACTAAAGTGGAGTTTAACAGCAGCAGCTTCACTTATTCCGAGCCCAAAAAAACCTTGCGTACTTGGATCAATCAAAAGAAGCGGCACATCACTACCGCCAAGTATTATAAGGCAAGTCATAAATTTTTATTAGGGATGTTTAGTTTGAGTACCTTTTTATTCTACAGCATTTTTGTAGCATTGTTGGTGCTCCAATTTCAGCTATATCTTACCCTTGCCGTTTTTATTTCACGTATGTTGGTGCAAATGATTATTTTTAGAAAATCAATGGTAAAATTGGAGCAAAAGGATTTGTGGTGGTTGTCATTTGTGTTTGAAATTTTGCTGATGTTGTTTTATCCTTTTATTTTCGTGTCGAACTTATTTGTAAAAAAGCATAAATGGAAGTAGGACCCAACCTGTCGGAGAAAGCATTATACGATTATAACTTAGTGCGCAAAGCACTGGATACAGGCGATCAAAAGGCTTATGCCGAACTGATGGAGCGTTACCGCGATTCGGTTTATTTTATGCTGCTTAAAATGATAAACAATAAGGACGATGCCGATGATTTAACCATTGAAGCATTTGGTAAAGCCTTTCACCGTTTGCACCAATATACACCTTCCTTTGCCTTTAGTACTTGGTTGTTTAAGATTGCATCTAATAACTGTATCGATTTTATCCGCAAGAAAAAAATGAACACCTTTAGCTTAGATAAGCCTTTCGAAAACGATGAAGGCGGAGAGATGCGGGTGGATGTGAAAGCCGATGTGCTTGATCCGGAAGAGAAGGTAATGAAGAAGGAAAAAATTCAGATGATGCGCGCCGTTGTCGAAAAACTTAAACCGCGTTACCGTAACCTAATTGAGCTGCGTTATTTTGATGAACTCTCATATGAAGAAATTTCGGATAAACTAGAATTGCCTATAGGTACTGTGAAAGCGCAACTTTTTAGAGCCCGTGAGTTTCTTTATAATTTCTTAAAGGATACGCAAGGAAAAATTTAATCGATCCGTTTTTTCATGAACGCAATTTTGGAAACCGAACGCATTCTGTTGCGGGAATTCCTTCCGGAAGATGCGCCATTCCTATATGAATTAAATGCCGATCCCGAAGTGCTTAAATACACCGGTGATGTTCGCTTCGAAAACCCGGAGGCCGCTGCTCATTTTATTTCAAACTATAACGATTACGCGTTACATGGAATGGGACGATGGGCCTGTATCCAAAAAAGTTCTTCAGCCTTCCTGGGATGGTGTGGTTTAAAACGCCATGTGAAAAGCAATGAAGTGGATGTTGGCTTTCGCCTGCTGAAAAAGCAATGGGGGAGAGGCTTTGCAACGGAAGCAGCCCAATCCTGTTTACATTACGGCTTTGGGTACCTGCAAGTGGAAGAAATAATTGGGCGGGCGCAAAAAGATAATGTGGCTTCTATTCGCGTATTGGAAAAATTGGGAATGAAGTTCAACGGTAATTTTGAATTCGATTTGCATCCCGGAGTAAAGTATAAACTTGGCAAAATTGAATTTTTTCAACAGCAAAAAATAAGAAGGGAATAAAGTTATTTGAGCCTGATTTAACAACATAAAAACCAATAAGAGAGAGTAAAAACATTAAATGCAACTATGTGCTTTCGCCTACCTATGTGCCTATGTGTTAAAAAAACAGCTCATTATTAAATCGAATTAAAAAATGATTACAAGCACTTTAATAGAATCCTATTTTCCAAACCTAACCGAACTGCAAAAACAGCAATTTGCGCAACTTCAGGGTTTGTATGAAGAGTGGAATGCCCAAATAAATGTTGTATCCCGCAAGGATATTGATTTGCTGCACGAACGGCATGTGCTTCATTCTTTAGGTATTGCCAAAGTAATTCAATTTAAACCCCAAACAAAAATTCTGGATGTAGGCACGGGAGGCGGTTTCCCCGGAATTCCACTCGCTATTCTATTTCCGGATTGCAGCTTTCACCTCATTGATTCAATTGGTAAAAAAATAAAGGTGGTAAAGGCAGTTGCTGAAGCACTTCAGTTAAAAAATGTATATGCCGAACAAATACGAGCGGAAGAGGTAAAAGATAAATTCGATTTTGTTGTAAGTCGAGCTGTTACCGCTTTTCCGGAGTTTTATTTTTGGGTAAAAAATAAGATAAAAATTACCGGACAAAATTCACTTCCCAATGGAATTTTGTATTTAAAAGGAGGAGATTTAAGCGAAGAGTTAAAAGACTTCAACTCAAAAATTAAAGAATTCCCGCTATCCGATTATTTAGAAGGCGAATTTTTTGAAACAAAAAAGGTAATTTATTTCAAGGCGAACTAAGTTTTAAAACTTAGCATTGGTGCGTTTGTGGTAATCCGCAATGCGGTAATTCAGTGTAACAAACATAAACATGTAGGTATCCTTGTAATTGGGATGCCCTCTGTCTTCACCTGCAGTTGTAGCGTTAGGATCTAATCCGGATGAGGGGTCTGAAAAATAAGCAGCTGCATCCCCACTGTTTGCTCGAATAGTTTCCTTATCATAATACACACCACTCACATCATCAATATAATCGGTAAACGTTTTGCGAATTCCGTATTCTATACCAATATTAATATTTTTTGAAATACCATATCTAAAACCTGCTCCAATTGGCATACAAAATGAAAAGCGTTTGTATTTATCAGGTTCTCCCGGTAAACCTTGACCTTCAGTTCCCATATCACGTAAATTGTACCAACGGCCGCGGTAATAACCCTTAGGATTAAAATGAAAAACGCCAACACCAAAAAATCCATAGGCTTGGAATAATATGTTTTTATAACCATGCGCTCGTTTAATATCGTAACGATGCCCTTCTCGGTAAACGGTTAATCCCGAAACCTCAGCTTGAGCGGATAATTCCCAAATATTTGATTTAAAACTTAAGTTGCGGTAATTGCGTTGTGGTTGTCCGGTTAAATTATCACTTCCGCTAACCAATCCGTAATATATACCGGCTTTAGCGGAAATACTTTGAGTGAAAAAATACCTGAACCCGGCAGAAATATCCGGCCTTGTGGTTGAAAATTCGATGTCTCTAAAAACGTGTGTACCAATTTGATTGGCACCTCCCAAGTCACCCAAAAAATTTGTAGCACCAATTCCAACAGAAATTTCTTTACGGTAGCGTTTCCAAGTCTGTGCTTGTGCCATCGACGAAATAAGTAATAGAAGGAGTAAAATTCGTTTCAACTTGCTTTGATTTTAGGTTATTCGGATGCTAAAATAGAAAAATCTTTTCAATCTATTCCATTACTCTGCCAAGCCTCAACTAATATTCGATAAAATGCAAAAAATAAGGGGCGGTTTTTATACCAATTCTAATAAATCAATCCCGCGCATCCAGTCGATGATTGATTACTACTTTTTGCATAATAGTTTGTTGTGTTACATGGTGCGTGATGATTACAAAATAAATCCCATTTGGCCAATCTGCCGTGCTAACCGTTAATTGCTTTTGGTCTTTATCTACATGGTAACTTTCATACAGTTTTAAACTGCTGTCGTTAATATCAATATCCGAATTGTTATTGCTGTTTTGAAGCAATTCTATATTCAATTTATCCCCGGCAGGGTTAGGATAAATGCGGTAGTCGGAATTTTGATACTTTGTTTGCGCTACCACTTTTAAAGGGCCGTTCTTGAGTGCCAATGCATACTCACCAAATTTTAAAGAATCGAGCGTTATACTTCCGGCTTTATCGTTCACATTGCCCATTAATTTGGTGAAATAGGGGTATTCTAACCAATCGGCTCCGGAATTTATTCGATACACCAATATCAAACTGTCTTCTTTACCGGTAATTAATAAATTGTCGAGATAATTATTTCCTGTAAAGGCGGAGCTCCGCCCATCGTAATTAATTTTGGCCGAAGCCACAAATCCGGGCTTAACAATACCATCCACCTTCCAATAGCGATTGGGCGAAAGTTTATAATGTTTATTAGCATCTTTCAACGAATCCGGAGCCACCCAATTGTGTTCAATTCTTAAGAATGCCGAATCTACAATGTTTTGCACGGTAATACTCATAAAGGCATTGCTAAAATTATTCAGGCCATTTACCTTTAACACCTTGCTCTCACTGCTAATGGCATCCGAAAGTTTTTGGTTAAAATTTACCGCAGTAAAAATAGGATTAAATGGAAGTGTATCCTGATAAGTAGAATCTTTGTCGTTTAGCAGTACAATACCCGAATGCTTGTTCCAAGCCGAATCCAAAAAGGTGATTTGAAGTGGAACATTGCTGTAGTAAGCAGGTGCGCCACAAAGCTTTTGTTTTACCGAAATACCTACCGCATAACTTAAAGCCGTTTTAGAAACTACCACCGAATCAATAGAAAAATGAGGAAACCCGGGAGCAAACACCCAATTGTCAAAAAAAGCATGAAGGTTTAATCCGGTTGCTAACTCCAACTCATCGCGCATGTCATAGCTCGTAACAGCTGTAAATTTTCGATTTGCCAGAAATGCTTTTAAGCCCACAAAAAACAATGAATCGCCCATGTATCCGCGCAACGCGTGAGCTACTGCTTTTCCTTTTAGATACACATGATCACCATAGGTAAATTCATGTGGAACTCCTGAAATGGCTCGATAGCCGCCTTCTTTTAAATGCGCAAAATGTAAAATCTCGGTTAGGTTATTCTTTACATAACTTATGTATTGCTGCTTTCCATATAAATTCTCCACAAATAAATCTTCCGAATAAGAAGCCATGCCCTCGTTAATCCACATGTCTTCGGCAGTTTTGCAGGTCACTAAATCGCCCCACCAATGATGCGAAAATTCATGCGCCATAATGTCCTCATAGGTAAGCGAGCCATTGGCAAAGGAACGGGGATAAGTTATGTTTGTGGCATGCTCCATGGCACCACTGTTAAACGGCACAAAGCTATATCCTACCTTGTTCCACTGATAAGGGCCAAAACGCTGCTCGTAAGTATCAAAAGCACTTTCAAGATTTACAAAAGATGCTTTAATGTTATTCGTATCAGTAGCTACTCCCTCGAGCTCAACCGGTACCGGCCCATTTATACCGCTAAACGTTTGATGTACTGTTTTGTAGGCCGAAATTGCCACACAAGCCAAATAGGTAGGAATGGTTTCACTTAAACGCCAGCTCCAAGTTTCAGTAGTATTTGAATTAAGGGTATGGTTTAGTAATTGACCATTACAAGCAGCTTTTTTTCCGGAAGCTGTAGTGATGTTGAAATCATAAGTACTCCGTTCCACAAAATTATCAAAACAAGGAAACCAAACGCGCCCATAATTGTGAGGATTAGCATCAAAACCAACACCCAAATTATAGGCATAAGTAGGTGTAAAATAAAAACCACCCCAAGCACTGGCATCAATTTGTGGTATGCCATGATAATATACCGTTACCGAATCCACATCATTTGCAGCTAATGGTCCTATCAAATTAATTTTTAATAAAGTGTCGTTATAGCTTATGTTTTGCTGCTGCTGATGTTGCACAACCGAATCTACAGTTAGTTTAAGCAAATCTAAATTCAGTTCAGATACGCCATTAAGTTTGGATTGAAATTTAACTAAACAATTTCCACTAATAATTCGAGTGGTAAAATTGGTGATGGAGAGATTAATTTGGTAATTCAAAATATCAATAGTATCACTACGGCTATTATTTGCACTTTGTTTGGCGGCAGAATATTGGTTGCTAAAAGGCAATGCACTAGTGTTTTTGGGCTGAGCAAGGCTATTAAAGGAAAGCGCAAGTAGGAAATAGAAAAATAAAAAATGGCGGTAGAACCTTAATTGCATGATGTTTTTTGTGCTAAACTATATTAATATTCTATTCCTGAAAAGTGATGAGTATAAATGAATTGAATTTGAGCGTCTTATAAACTAGCGACTCAAGTAAATGGTTTGCATTACCGTTTGGTGGGTGCTATATTGACTCAACACAATGGTGTAAGCTCCATTTTTCCAGCTACTTGTATTGAGGCTTATTTTAGTAAGATTTCCTTCTAAGTTCACTTGTTTTATTAGTTTTCCCTTTATATCACTTACTTTAATATCCCCATCTTTAAAATCGGCACTGGCATACTCCACAATTAGCAATTCATTTGCTTGATTGGTGTAAATTTTAAAGGGCTGCTTAGGAATAGAAGTACCTCTAATCATAGTCCCGGCCGAATTTCTAACTACTGCATCGCCAACTGTTGTGATGCTAGAGGTGCCTGTTTTTTTGGGAGCTGCACTTCCGTTGGATGCAGTCTCTTTTTGCTGTGCCGCTGCAGTGCAAAAAATTATTAAAACCAGTATGTGGGTATAAAATATTCTCCTCATTTTTAAAAGCTTATGGCAAATATAAGCCATAATGGAGGAATAATTTCGACCCCTTTTTTGAGTTATTAAAAAATTATTAACGATTCAGCACAATCTTTTGCATAATAGTTTGCTGGGTGGTATGTTGGGTAAGTACAATAACATAAATGCCATTTTCCCAACGTTGCGTGTTGACATTAATTTTGGTTTGATTTCCTTCCAATTGTACTTGTTTAATCGGTTTTCCATCATTATCACTAATGGCTATATCGGAATTTTTAAAAGCAGGATCGGTAAATTCTATCGTGAGTAATTCCTTGTCGGGATTGGTGTAAAACTTAAAAGGTTCCTTATTGGCTAAGGGTACCACGCTTCCTTTGGCGTCTTTACTTACGGCTGCTCCCACAATATCCACCTTAGATTGAGCTTTTGGGGTGGATGCTGGTTTAGGTTTAGCAGTGGTGTTGGTTTTGGGTTTGGCCGATGGAGTTGTTTTTTGTTGCGCTTGAACCGGCATATAGGCCAGAGAAATAATGCTTAAGGAACTAATGATTTTTTTCATGCAAATTGTGGTTTAATAAAATTCATATTCAGTAAACGTACTCGATTGCTTTAGTTCCAGCCCTGGACTTGGTTCCTCGTAATGAACTTCCTCCGTAACTAAATTAAAAGTGTTGTGCTTATACACGATTTTTGAAATAAGGTTTTCATTTTTATCAACAAGTCGGGTTTCAAGCAAATTGTCCTGATCGTCATAACTAAAAGTACTTGTAAATTTCTTTACGCCGGCATTCACCGTTTCCGTAATTTCCGTGATTAATCGTTTCTTTTCATCGAAGGTATGTCGGCTGCGTTGAACAATGTTTCCGGCTTTATTATATACAGTAGTATCCGGGGTTTTTCCGTCAAAATGATGGTCGTACAAAATTTTCAATTCCTGCTCCGTTTCTGAAGTATAGCGCAATTCTTCTTTCACATCGCCCTGCGCATCATAGCTAAACCGACAGCGTTCAATAATTTTTCCATCGTAATCAGTCACTACATTTTCAATTAGTTTATCACCTTCATACATCCAAACTTCTTTGTGCTCTACTTCGCCTTCGTTGCTTTCGGTGCGTTTTTCAATAAGTTTTCCGCTTGTATTATAGAGATAATAGGTACAATCTTCATCGCCTTCCTCTCCATAACTTTTATGGGTTTTTGTAATGCGTCCATTTACATCGTACTCAAAACGCAGTACTTCGGTTACTTCATCCTCGGCATAATGGCTTTTTTCTTGAAGCAGTTTGCCGGTTTCATTGTAAGTAAATTCTTTTTCCTCCACCGGTTCCCCATCTAAGGAAAAAGTAATTTCTTTAACGCGATTCCCTCGTTCATTTAATTCCCGATGCAAAATCAAATCTTTCTCGGTTTCATCGCGCTCGCTTTTATAAACTTTAAGTGATTTTATTTTGGGTTTTTCCATACAGTTAAATTAATTGGACATGTTATTCTTTGCAAACAGCTAAAAGGAATAAAAGCCCTAAATCTTTCAAAACTAATTTTTTAAATTAATACATAAAACAAACCTAATCTTTTTTAGGAAATATTTTAATAGTGCAGCAACGCCAAAACAAATCCATATCCCTCTCTGGAGAGGGCCAGGGAGAGGTAAACCGAAAATTGTAAATCGGAAAAGAAAACCATATCCCTGTCTGGAGAGGGTCGGGGAGAGGTTAACCGAATATTTATATCATTAACACAATTAATTTCCAAAAACTCTTAGTCAATTCAATCAACTCACAAGCCGGTTTGAATTGCTTCAAAACCGGCTTGTTTTTAGTCGTTTTTTTATTTACTCACCTTATTATTCATGCATTTCTTCCAGCATCAGCGCCTTAATATTTTTAACTGGTGCACTTCCATAACTCAAGAATTTTTCGTGGAAATTTTTTAAATTAAATTTATCACCTTGTTTAGCTTTAAGCTCTTCACGAAAATCAAAAATTTCGGAATAGCCTGTAAAATAGCAACACAGCTGAACTTGTGTTACCGAAACTCTTCTCCATTTATTCTCCGCTTCTGCTTGTTGTTGAAAAGCTTCGTTTACTAAAAATTGAATAGCATCTTCCTTTTTCATTTCCTTAGTGTGCACACTAATATCTAAAATAGTATTGCACACACTGCGCAAATGCCATTTGTAGTACATTAACCAAAACTCAGGAGTTCCACCACCATATCCATTTTCGAGCATCATACGCTCAGTGTATACCGCCCATCCTTCAATCATAGCATTGTTTCCGAATAAGGATTTAATTAAACTGGGCGATTGATTGCTGTATACCAATTGCGTATAATGTCCGGGAATAGCTTCATGTATGTTTAGGATTTGAAGTATGTAATAATTGTATTCGCGTAAATAACTTTCGGCCGCTTCTTTGGTATAATTAGCAAGTGTTCCAACATTGTAATAGGTATTTCCATTTTTATCGTAAGGCCCGGGGGCAGAGATAGAAGCACCTGCTACTCCTTGCATATAAGCAGGTTCTTTGCGCACCACCAAAGGTTTAGAGGGGTCAATGTAAATTAAATCTTTTTGCTTGATAAATTCCACCAAAGTGGGAATCTGTTCATCAATAGCAACTTGGAAAGAATCGCGCGAAACATGTTTTTCAGAAAGCTTGTCAATCATCATTTTCACCGTTTCTAAATCGCTTGATGGCATGGGTTTTTTATCCATGTATTTGGGCCATAATTCTTTACTGATTTTCAGCATTTCGGCCTGCACTTCTAATTTTCGTTTGCTTGCTTTATCAAACATTTGCTCATACGAATTGCTGGCTTGCATATCGTATTCAAATTTCTTTTTATACAAATCAGCACCTAAGCGGAAAGAGCGAGGAGTATCATTTTTTAAAGCCTTCAACCAGCTCACATAATCTTTCATGGCTGCAGCTGCTTCCTTCGCACGTGCAATCATTTCGGCTTTTTCAGTTTCGGAGAAGGAGGTCTTTTTCACCGAATCAATATAATCTGTTTCAAAAGTAGAAGTGGCTCCTTCATTTTGCTGTATAGCAAGTAAAGTGTGCTCTACCGTTGGATTTTTATATTTTGTTTTGCAGCTTCATAATACGCTTTAGCATTGCGCAACTTTAGAAATATGTTTTTTACGCGATTATCCAACTTGTCATAATTCCCTGCCAATATCTCTGCACTCGAACCGCTAATGTTATAAATACTTGGATTCCATTGATCGGCATGTAACTCCTCATTGTTAAATACACCTGATTTTAATTGATTCAACATCAATTCATAATCGGTTTTATTGTTGGATGAAAGTTGTTCAACTGAATAACCTTTTAAAGAATCGAGTTGTGCGTTTAAAAATTCCATTTCTGTTTTGCGACGGGCATCATCGTTCACCGTCATCACACTGTCGTAGTTATGGTAACCCACACCGCTTGCCCATTCGGGATAAGTTTTCCAAAGCTGTTCAACAAAATAATTTTTGTAATTGTCAAAAGCTTTGTCTTGTGAAGTTGTTGATGTAGTTTCTTTTTTATCGCCCGAATTACAAGCAAATAATAAAAGTGCACTGGCAGCAAAAAATAGTTTTTTCATTGGGGTTTAGTATTGGTTTTTAAAATGGAGGACTAATTTACACTTTTGTTGTTCTCGGCAAAAAAAGAGAACTTTGAAAAAATTAGTGAAACAGTTAAGTGAAAACAAGAGATTTTTCATCCGAATATAAGATTAAAGCTACCCGCAGCAGCGGTAAAGGGGGACAGAATGTAAATAAAGTTTCTACCAAAATTGAACTCAACTTTAATTTAGAAGACTCCGAATTGTTAAGTGACAAGGAAAAGGAATTGTTGCGTGAAAAGTGGAAGAATCGCATAGCACAGGATGGTTTTATTCGCATTGTTTGTCAGGAAGATCGCTCTCAACTAAAGAATAAAGAAAAGGCAATAAAGAAGTTTTATGATTTACTAGCCCGATCGTTGCAAAAACAAAAGAAGCGAATTGCTGTTGAACCCAGCAAAGCGATGGTGGAAGAAAGATTACAAGAGAAAAAGTTACTTTCGCAAAAGAAATCAAACCGAAAAAAAATCAGCGACCTGAATTAAGATTTTATGGAAAATATAGATTACGACATTATTATAGTAGGAGGAGGAATTGTTGGATTGGCTGCAGCGTATAAAATTAATACCCGTTATCCGTCCAAAAGGATTTTAGTTTTAGAAAAGGAAAAGGAAGTTGCTGCGCATCAAACCGGCCATAATTCAGGCGTAATTCACTCCGGTATTTATTATAAACCGGGTTCTTACAAAGCAAAAAATTGTGTGGACGGAAGACGTGAATTAGTTGCCTTTGCAAAGGAACATAAAATTGCACACGACATTTGCGGAAAGGTGATTGTGGCAACCGATCAAAGTGAATTGGCCCACATGAACAAAGTGTTCAATAATGGCAAAGCCAATGATGTAGAAGGAATTGAACTCATAGACAGCAAACGCATAAAAGAAATTGAACCCTATTGTGAAGGGATTTCAGGGATTTGGGTGCCGTGTACCGGAATTATTGATTATGCAGAGGTTTCACGAAAATATACGGAACTCATCCGATCAAAATTTGCAGGAAGTAAAGTGCTTACCGAGCATGAAGTTACTGCATTTGAAAAGCATGCAGAAAGTACCACAGTAGTTACTCCCAAAGGAAAATTTATCGGAAAATACATCATTACCTGTGCAGGTTTGCAAAGCGATCGCATAGCTAAAAAGGAAGGTACTGCTTCCGCTGCAGCAATAGTAGGCTTTCGCGGCGATTATTATGATTTATCGGAAAAGGGAATGAAAAAAGTTAAGAACCTGATTTATCCTGTTCCTAATCCACAATTTCCATTCTTAGGCGTACATTTTACCCGCATGATTCATGGCGGAACGGAATGCGGACCCAATGCAGTTTTTGTGTTTAAGCGCGAAGGCTATGGGAAGACCGATTTTTCATTAAAGGATACGGTGGATGCATTTACTTTTGGCGGCACTTGGAAATTTTTCCGCAAGCATTGGCGCTTTGGATTAGATGAATACAAGGGAGCTTTTTCTAAAAAATTATTTTTAAACCGCTTACATAAATTAATTCCAAGTCTCGAAATGGATGACTTAGTTCCGGGTCGCGCAGGAGTACGGGCCATGGCACTAGCGCCCGAAGGAGAAATGATTGATGATTTTAAAATCGAAAAAAACGGAAATGCCATTCATGTGCTCAATGCTCCCTCTCCGGCAGCTACTGCTTCTTTGGCAATTGGTTCGGCTATTGAGCAAATGGCAAGTGAGTATTTTCATTTAAACTAAATTAGATTTCAATTGCGAATTATGTAGTATAGATAGTTCAACTGCGACTTTTGAATTGTATAGCTTATTAAACCACAAAGCCCACCAAGAAAAACACAAAAGGCACTAGAACTTTGTAATGAATAAAAATTCCTTGTGAACTTCGTGAAACCTTAGTCTACTTCGTGGTTAAATTTCAAGAGCAACTTAATACTTGATTTGTAAATTTTATTTAAAAATGAAATATGATTAATCTACTTTGTTCACCCAATTGGAAATGAAGCTACTTTCATACAAGCACCTTACCGTTTCGTTTTTGTTTTTACTATTGATGCAGTCTACAATTGCTGAAAATACTGTTGCTGAATCTTTTTTGGCAACAGGTATTGGTCATTTCGAAAAGGGCAATTACGATTCTGCTAAAATAAATTTCAATTCTGCGGTGCAAGAAGCAAAAAAGGAAAGTGACAGCAAGTTACTAAGCAATGCCTACAATAATTTAGGAAACTGCTACGCCAATACCGGTAATGCTCCTGAAGCATTAAAAAATTATCAGCTGGCTGTGAGCATTGCCGAAAAAATTGGCGATAATGCCCGCATTGCTAAAACACTCAAGAATATTGGTACGGTGTATTCCGAGCAAAAGGATTTTAAAATGGCCAATCAGTTTTATGATCGTTCTTTAGCAATTGCTCAAAAAATACAGGATTCAAGCATCATAGCCGATATTTACAACAATCAAGGAGTTATTTTTGAGCAACAAAATAATTATGCAAGGGCTGCTGATGTTTACACAAAAGCACTTGCCATTTATCGCTCTGAGCACAACGACGACCGTATATCGATGGGCTTAAATAATTTGGGAATCGTATATAAATATTTGGGCAACTATCCTCAATCGCTTGCCAATTATGATGAAGCATTAGCACTCTCTAAAAAGTTGGGCGACCGATTTATGATCGCAGCTACTATAAATAACATGGGCAGTGTGTATGCACTTAAAGGTGAATATGCGCGCGCCTTAATTTTGTATATGGAGGCGCTCGACACAGCCAAAAAAATCAAAGCAACTGAAATCATTATCGAAAATTACGACGGTATTGCCTATTGTTATGAAATGCTTCAGCGCTATCCGGAAGCGTTAAAATACCGAAAATTATATGAGCAAGAGCGCAATGAATTTATAAACACACAACGCAGTGGCCAGCTAGCCGATATGCAAACCAAATACGAAACGGAGAAAAAGGAAAATGAAATTCAATTATTAAAGCAAAAGGAACGCATCAGTGCGCTAGAAATAGCAGAGCAAAAATTACAAATTCAAAAGCGAAATTATTTATTGTATGGCGGTTTGCTTTTATTAATAGGGCTTTCGAGCGGTCTCTATTTTTGGTATGGAAATCAAAAACTCAAAAATAAATTAGAGCAAGAACGCGCCATCAAACAAACGGAAGAGAATGAGCGCATGCGTATTGCAAAAGATATTCACGATGACTTAGGTTCGGGTTTGTCAAAAATTAATTTCTTAAGTGAAGTCATCACTCAAAAAGCCACACAATTTCCGGAGATAAAAAGCGGTAGTGAGGCAGTTTCTGAAACAGCAAGGAAAATGGTGGAAAACATGCGTGATTTAATTTGGGCGCTAAATCCTGAGAATACTACCCTTGCCAATTTGATTGCACGTATCCGCGAATACTCTTCTGAATACCTCGAAGATTTCCCTATCGAATTAAGAGCTTCCTATCCTGAACAAATAGCGCAAATGCCTATCAGTAAAGAAAGTCACAGAGGGGTTTTTATGGTGGTGAAAGAAAGTTTGAATAATATTGTGAAGCATGCTTACGCAGCAGAAATAAAAATTGTAGCTAAAATCACACCCGATAATTTTTCGATTAGCATTGAAGATAATGGTGTAGGCTTTGATACCACCTATTATGCAGCCGGAAATGGCTTACGTAACATGAAAAATCGGATTCAAGCAGCCGGTGGAAATATGAATATACAAAGCGAAATAAAAAGAGGAACACGCATCAGCATTACTGTTCCATTAGCAGCTGCATAGTTTTGCAATTACTACTTTAATGTTAGGAAATCAATCGTATTCGAAATTAATTTTGCCACATGATTAAAGTTGGAATCGTTGAAGACGAAAAACAAATCCGCGAAAGCTTAGCTACACTAATTAATGGGAGCGAAGGTTTTAGTTGCCTGGATACTTTTGAAACAGCTGAATTGGCTATCGAAAAAATTCCATTTATGAATTTGGATGTGGTACTCATGGACATTCACTTACCCGAAAAAACAGGCATCGAATGCATTGCCGCCATTAAGCCGAAGTGCCCGGGCACACAGTTTTTAATGTGTACTTCATTGGAAGATACCGAAACGGTTTTTAAAGCACTGAAAGTAGGTGCAACCGGCTACCTCACCAAAACAACCCAACCTGCCAAAATATTAGATGCTATTGCAGAAGTATTTAATGGCGGTTCACCCATGAGCAGCAGTATAGCACGAAAAGTGGTTGCCTCCTTTCAACCTGCCCAAAACAATGTCGAACTTCAAAAACTATCGACCCGCGAAAAGGAAATTCTGGATTTATTGGCTCAAGGCTTGCGCTATAAAGAAATTGCCGACAAATTATTTTTAAGCACCGAAACTGTTCGCACCCACATACGAAACATTTATGAAAAGCTGCAAGTAAATTCCCGCACCGATGCTTTAAATAAAATTTTCCCAAAATAGGTCTGCCTTTGCTTTAATTAATAGGCTATCTTTTTTTACAGGAAACCTATGTCCCTATGATTCTATGTGTTTCAAAAAAAAAAGAATTAAAACACATAGGCACATAAGTAACATAGATTTCACTTTTTTGTAGAATGATTTAAACACATTATTCTTTTACTATTTGAAACCTATGTCCCTATGATTCTATGTGTTTCAAAAAAAAAGAATTAAAACACATAGGCACATAAGTAACATAGATTTCACTTTTTTGAAGAATGATTTAAACACATTATTCTTTTACTATTTGAAACCTATGTCCCTATGATTCTATGTGTTTAAAAAAAAAGAATTAAAACACATAGGCACATAAGTAACATAGATTTCACTTTTTTGAAGAATGATTTAAACACATTATTCTTTTACTATTTGAAACCTATGTCCCTATGATTCTATGTGTTTCAAAAAAAAAGGAATTAAAACACATAGGCACATAAGTAACATAGATTTCACTGGGTTTTTTCAATCCACCAATCAATAATTCCACTAATCAGCTAATCGGCTAATTGGCTAATCGGCTAATCAGCACCGCAGCAAATCAACTAAAATTACTTTACTACTTTTTGGGGATTGCAGTGCTAATCAATCCTGCGCAGTTTTGTTGCCATCAAATTAACAGCAAAACCAAACAAATGAAAACAACTAAACGAATTACACTTTGCTTGGCAGCGAGTATAATTACAAGCGCTAGCATTGCACAGAACCTAACCGAAAAAATTCAAGCCCTTAGTAAAAATGCATCCAAAGGATATTTTTACGATGCCACACAAGATGCCGAAACCGGTAATATTGATGTTGTGTACAAATTCAAAGGCAAAAAGAAGGACGATAAGGCCTCTTACGAAACGTATTCTTTCGACAAGAATATAAATTTTCTTAAACAAGAAGAAACGCAAGTTTTAAAAAAGGACATTGCTGATAAGCCTGATTATACCAGCACCTTTGTGTATGCATACGTAGGCGGTAATAATTTTATGATTAACAGTACTAAGTTGCATCTAAGTAAACAAAGCTATAATTACACTTGGAACAAAGACAAAAAGGGCTACATCAGCAAACGCACCGAAGACATCGAAATTAAACCGCAGAATGAAGAGAAACGCACCTATAGCGGATATGCAAGTTATACCAATTCCGAAAATGGCGACCTTATGGTGCTCGCTACTTCGGTTACCAAAGGAGATGACGAATCGGCAACGAAAAACTTTGTGGTATTACATGTAAAAATAGACTTGAGCATTACTGAGATTCCACTAAAATTTGCAAGCCCTCAACAACTTGTTTATACTTGTCTAAAGGGCTCGGATGCTGCTAGCATTGATGCAGAGGATGAATCTGCCTTTGAAGGAGATATCAAATCGGCAGACATGGTTTACATTTTTGCGCCCACCTTCAATAAAAAAAATCCGGTGGATTATAAAAAGTATACCTATCTGCGAATGGACAAAACAGGTGCGATTAAGGAGCAGTTTACATTTGATGCACCTTCCCCAAATTTTATAATCACAGGAACTGGCGAAACAGCAGATGGTGCCTTGTATTTCTGTGGAAGTTATATGGATGATGACAAAACCTTTGATCAATTGTACAAGGAATATTCACCACTCGAAAATCCCTATTACCTCGAAGGCGCTAACTCACGCATGACGGTGTATGAAGCCAAAACTGAAAAAGTGAAAATGGATTTTTTCTCCGTGATGAAAGTGAGCAGTGGAAAAGTGGATTGGATAACCAATAATTCCATCAAAGAAATGGAAAAATTAATTCAAACTCCGCCAAAACAAAAGAAAGCACCCGCATACACCGGAAATCGTTTTAAAGTTCAAAATTTTGTGACTACGCCTAATGGAGATATTCTCATCTCCGGTCAATTATTGGGTCGCGTTAAAATCAGTTCATATAACAATTGGACAAACTCGGTAACTACTTATTCAGTAAAGGCATATAAAGATGTAGTGTGTTTGCAGCTTGGCGCAGATGGAAAAGTAAAGGCGCAATTTGGTGTGCATCCGGCTTCAGTGAGCGATAAAATGAATACCACCTTTCCAATCTTAGAAAATTTTTATGTGGGTAAAGATGGTCAAAGCATTTATTGGAACCTGCTCGAAACAAAGGTGGTAAAAGGTTATGCTAGCTTTTGGGATGCCTATGGTGGAAGTCCAAAATTGTATCCAAATTATTATCCTTCGATGCTAAAAATGAATTTAAGCAACAGCACTATCACTGAATACAATGTGTTTGGAAGTCGTAAATTTTTGCTCAACAAAAGTACTCCCTACATTTATAATGAAGCCGATAAATCAATAGTATATATCGGCAGCGACAAAAAAAATAAATTGTGGTTGGTGAAGTATGTAATGAATTAGTAAATACCACCCTGAATGAAAACAGCCTCTGTAATGGAGGCTGTTTTTTTTAAGATATTTAAACTTTTATTGTGTTTCAAAATCACTTCGTCCAATTATCAACTGTCAAACCTTTAATTCGCTTGAAATGCTTAGTGTTATTGGTCACAAGTTGCAAGCCACTCGATACAGCAGTTCCAGCAATTAAAGTGTCTGTGTGTCCTATTTCGGTGCCTTTTTTGCGAAGTTCTGCCTGAATTGCCGCTGCTGATTTTGCCATTCTTTGACTCAATGGAAGTAATTTGTTTAACACTACAAATTCTTCAAATTTTGTCAGTTGTTTTTTAGCGTCTTTATATAGAAGACCATTAAGAATTTCATAATAAGTAATTACACTTAAACTTATGTATCCAAATTTTTTCAAGTGTTCATCAACTTTTGCAATAACTTTCGGATTCCCTCTTAAAAATTCTGAAAGTACATCGGTGTCGAGCATTGAAGGTTTCATAACTCAATTTTTCGATCAAAAAGTTTTGATCTGGTTTTTTTAGTTTGACTAACAAAATCTTTGTAATCCTTATTGCTCATGTCATTGAATACTCCACCATAAGAAAGGATTTTCTTTCGTAAAGTTTCAGTCTGCTTCGCTAAGGGCGTAAGAGAATGAACAAACTGATAAAGATCTTCCAGTCTATTAGCAGGAACTTCTTTCATTTCTTTCAAAATTGCATTTAGTGTCATTGTCTTCCAATTATTTTACTCAAAGATATTTAAAAAAAGGATGTAGACTGTTTGCAGTATAACGATGATGGAATTGTAAAACTCCAATCTGGTGTGCCTCCTACTTTGGTTATAGAAAAAAATATATCCGAATTATTATTCTTCGATACGAAAAATGAATTTGAGCAACAGCAGCATTACCGAATACAATGTATTTGGAAGCCGCAAATTTTTACTCAACAAAAGCACACCCTACATTTATAATGAAGCCGATAAATCAATTGTATATATCGGCAGCGACAAAAAAAATAAATTGTGGTTGGTGAAATATGTAATGAATTAGTTTAAACCACCCTGAATGAAAACAGCCTCTGTAGCGGAGGCTGTTTTTTTTTACTAAAGTTTTCCCTTCAAATATTTTCCGGTATAAGAAGCTTTACACTTTACCAAATCTTCAGGAATACCTTCAAATACAAGTGTTCCGCCATCTTCGCCACCTTCGGGTCCTAAGTCAATTATCCAATCGGCACATTTAATTATTTCGGCATTGTGCTCGATTACTATTAGTGAATGTCCGTGTTTTACTAATTCATTAAAAGCAAACAATAATTTTTGGATGTCGTGAAAATGCAAGCCGGTAGTGGGTTCATCAAAAATAAATAAAATATTTTCATCGCTTGTTCCCTTGGTTAAAAACGAAGCAAGTTTTATACGTTGCGCTTCTCCGCCACTTAATGTATTGCTCGACTGCCCCAACTGTACATATCCAAGACCCACATCTGCCAAGGGTTGCATGCGGCTCACAATTTTTTTCTCCGTATTGCTCGGACGGGTTTCACTGTCAAAAAAAGCAATGGCATCATCCACAGTCATTTCTAAAATATCGGCAATGGATTTTTCTTTGAACAAAATTTCCAAGGTTTCTTGTTTGAAACGCTTACCGTTACAGCTCTCACATTGCAAGTGAATGTCGGCCATAAATTGCATTTCAATTTTTACTTCACCTTCGCCTTCACACACTTCGCAGCGCCCACCATCTACATTAAAAGAAAACTGTGAAGGTTTGTAACCACGCGCTTTTGCTAAAGCTTGTTCAGCAAATAATGCGCGAATTTCGTCGTAGGCTTTTACATAGGTTACCGGATTAGAGCGCGATGATTTCCCAATTGGATTTTGGTCAATCATTTCCACTGCGGTAATCTTGTTGTAACTGCCTTCAATTCGGTCGAGTAAACCGGTTTGTTCACCATAACCACCAAACATTTTTTTGAGTGACGGATACAAAACACGCTTCACCAAGGATGTTTTTCCACTGCCGCTTACACCGGTTACAACGGTCATGGTGTGTAATGGAAATTTTACATCAATATTTTTTAAATTGTTTTCGCGAGCACCTTTTACCAAAATATAATCATTCCATTTCCTACGATGTTCCGGCAATTCAATTTTTGTGGTGCCATTTAAATACTGGGCGGTTAAACTTGTTTTTTCTTTTTCAATTTGTTTCCAATCGCCTTGAAAAACCAAATGACCACCATGTGATCCGGCCAATGGACCAATGTCAATTAATTGGTCGGCAGCTTTCATTATTTCTTCGTCATGCTCCACAACTATTAAAGTATTGCCGAGATTGCGAAGTGAGTTCAATACTTTTATCAACTGCTGCGTATCGCGCGGATGCAGGCCTATGCTGGGTTCGTCTAATACATACATGCTTCCCACCAAACTGCTTCCTAATGAAGTAGCCAAGTTTATACGTTGCGATTCACCACCCGATAAACTATTGGATAAACGGTTTAGTGTAAGATAGCCCAAACCTACATCCACTAAAAATTGCAATCGATTTGCAATTTCAGTCAACAAGCGTTTACCCACTTCAGTATCGTATTTATCCAGTTTTAACTGTTGAAAATATACGACCGATTGTTTTACAGGCATAAGCACAATTTCGCTGATGGATTTTCCATTCACCTTCACATAAGAAGCATCTTTGCGCAAGCGTGTTCCATTACATTCCGGACAAGTAGTTTTTCCGCGGTAACGCGAGAGCATCACGCGATATTGTATTTTGTAAATTTGTTGTTCGAGGTATTTAAAGAAGTCGTTTAATCCTTGAAAATATTTATTCCCTGTCCACAAAACCTTCTTTTCTTTGGCGTTTAAATCGTAAAATGGACGGTGAATCGGAAAATCAAATTTATCGGCATTCATCACCAATTGCTCTTTCCATTCTTTCATGGTTTCGCCTTTCCAGCATGCTACAGCACCTTCGTAAATTGAAAGACTTTTGTCCGGAATAACCAAATCTTCATCAATACCAATAACACTTCCAAAACCCTCACAATTTTTGCAAGCACCCAATGGGTTATTAAAACTAAAAAAATGCGAGGAAGGCTCCGAGAAAGTAATGCCATCCATTTCAAACTTATTGGAGAACGAAAAAGTCTCCATCTTTTTTTTAGTGTTTTCATAAATCACATCAATCAAACACTCGCCATCTCCTTCAAAAAATGCTGTTTGCACACTGTCGGCAATGCGACTCATATTATCTTCATCGGCAGCATTGGCTACAAAACGATCAATGAAAATAAAAATATCGGAAGCTTTTAGTTTGTTGTCTTTCTCTTTTAACTTTAATAAACAATCTTCAATTTTAAGCACTTCCTCCTTAGCCTTTACACGTGTAAAACCCTGTTGCATCAGCAGCTGCAATTGTCGCTCGAGGCTATAATTTTGCTTGGGCAGAAGCGGAGAAACCAATATAATTTTAGTGCCATCGGGGAACGAACAAATCTTTTTCACCACATCGGCAACCGAATGTTTTTTTACTTCATCGCCCGAAATGGGGGAGTAGGTTTTACCAATTCGTGCATACAATAACTTTAGGTAATCGTATATCTCAGTTGTGGTACCAACTGTAGACCTTGGATTGCGGGAATTTACTTTTTGTTCGATGGCAATCGCCGGTGAAATTCCTTTTATATAATCTACTTCCGGTTTATTTATACGACCAAGGAATTGGCGGGCATAAGAGGATAAACTTTCAACATAGCGCCTTTGGCCTTCGGCATACAAAGTATCAAATGCCAAGGATGATTTTCCGGAACCGGAAAGTCCTGTTATGACAACAAATTTATTTCGTGGAATGGCAACATCAATATTCTTAAGATTGTGAATTCGTGCACCTTTTATAAGTATATGTTCTTTGGGCGATAGTTTTTCGAATGGGTCAACTGACATGGTAAAAAATTAGGGGGGTGAATTTACGCTTTTATTGGCTTGCTTGTATGTGCGCCCCTATTCATTTATGGAAAGTGTTTCGAATAAGCCAGGCATGAATCAAACTTAAAAAGAAACCTTCACTGAGTCTTTTTCCGCTAATGCATCCCGCAAACCATTTCCTACCAAAGTAAAAGCAAGTACTAAAAGAAATATAGCCAAGCCCGGTAAAATCGCCAAATAGGCTGCATCCACCACAATATAGCCATAATGATCTTTAATCATACTGCCCCAACTGGTCATGGGGGCCTGCACTCCAATTCCTAAAAAGCTTAATCCTGCTTCCATTAAAATAGCATTTGCAAAATTAGAAGCAGCAAGGATACTTACTACTCCCATAACATTCGGAAGAATATGCCTGAAAATAATCCTGAAATGACTGAATCCTAAAGACTTTCCGGCTTCAATAAATTCTTTTTCACGGAGGCTCATCACTTGTCCGCGCACTACACGTGCAATTTCGACCCACATGGTAAATCCTACTGCTATAAAAATTTGCCAAAAACCTTTACCCAAACTGAGTGTAATGGCAATTACCAGCAATAGAGTGGGAATACTCCAAACAACTTGAATTAACCACATTATTGCTTGGTCTATCCATCCGCGGTAATACCCGGCTATACTGCCCAAGATTAAACCCAACACGATAGAAATTAGCACCGATATAAGGCCTATCGCCATCGATATAAGCGTGCCTGACATAAGTCTGCTCAACAAATCCCGCCCAAAGCGATCGGTGCCTAACCAAAAGGTTTTTGTACGTAGGTTTTTGTTCAAAATTTTTTGCTGCATAGCTGCAATAGATTCAGTTTGGAGTGTCCCATCCGCAGTATAAAAACTACATCTGTTTTTTAAATCCCTCGAAACTTTGCTTTCGAAACGTAACGGATAAAGCACATCGGGGAGCGTGTAGCGTTGTACAATTCCCTTAAAATTGGGCACTCCAGAATATTCCACCACCACGATGTCTTTTCCATCAAAATAATACCTATCGATGGGAACCAATAAATAGTCGCTTTCCTGCCCCCCAAAAAACATTCTTCCCCAAAGGCCTGTCTTAGGTTGACTTGTGTTTTTACGGATGCTTAACAATTGAACCTTAAATCCGGGCGCTTTTGTGCTTAATTGCAAATTCATTTGATTGGCCATAGGTGTGGAATCGGGCCGAATTAGGGAACCTAAAATGCTTACACTGAGCGCTAAAACAACTACTAGCAATCCACACATCGCTAGCTTGTTTTTTTTAAAGCGCTTCCACGTCATTCCCGATAAGGATTGAGGATGCAGGGTGGCTGAGTTTGTTGTATTTAATTTAATTTCCTTGCTTTCCAACGGTATGCTTTTTTGAAACTCGCAATCCCAATTAATGGGATAAAAAATATATTGATGAGTTCAGTTGGGATTATTTTCCACAACATATTTGAATCTCCAAAGAAGTTTGCAATGGGATATAAAAAAATTAAATCTATTATGGTTTTGCTCAAAAATAATCCCAAAAAAAGTGGTAAAAAACTAAAATTGAAAATAGAAAGTATACCTGTTAAAAGCAGGAAGATATGCACTAAAATAACGAGCAATGACACCAAGGTAAGATAGCCATCGGCATACAAAAAACTCTTGGAAGCCCATCGCTTCCGCTGACTTAGTAAGGAAAGAAAATTGGACTGTGCTTTCGTTTTAACCAGCGCTTCATTTGATTTCAAAAACTTAACTGCTTCCGAAAAATTAGACTGAATAGCAAGCATTAAAAACATATCATCTCCCGAAGCAATGCTTTGTCCTTTTGTTTCTTGAATCACTTTGGCATAGGCTTTTTTATCCACAGCTAAATTAGCACCGTTGCAGAGTAAGGCTTTATTATAGTAAAGAGAGGAAGCACCACTGATCACCAAACTAAAAAAGTCGAGTTTTTCGAAGGCCTGAAGTATACCGGAATGTGCATCCTGCTCCACGATTACCGGACCAACAATCAACTTAGCGTCGGATTCGATATAAAATAAAACCATCGTCTGAATCCAAGTTGAACTAACCCAACAATCGGCATCGGTCATCAGCAAAAGGTCACCACTGCTAAGTTCAACACCTTTTTCGATGGCTCTTTTTTTGGGTGCAATTGTTTCGATTAATTCAGGAAGTTCAATTAATTGTATGCGCAATTGTGGATGGTTTTTGCAAAAATCTTTTACCAAAAGCGCTGTTTTATCTGATGAGTTATCGTCCACTACAATTATTTCGAAAAGCGCTGCAGGATAACTTTGATTCATAAGCGCGTTTAAGCAACGTTCAATATTTTTTTCCTCATTTCTTGCAGGAAGAATTACTGAAACAAGCGTGTTACAAACAGCGTCCATTGGTGCAATAAATTCGGCTGTTTTCCTCCATCCCAAACTCAAAAGAAGCACACCCGCTGCATACAGCAGTTGTAGTAGAATGCCTATAATTAGAAGAATTAAGAATGCGTTATTCATCATCCGTTTTAAAAAAACGAAGTTGGTACACAAAAAAGGAGCCGGCAACTGCGGGTAGGGCAATATTAATCATCCACAGTAAAAGTGAAGCAGTTAACACACCGGCACTGCTCATTCCAAAAGGACCAAATAAACTAATGGCCACCGATCCTCTTACGCCTAATTCGCTTAAGGCATAAGTAGGTATAAGTGAAATAAGAAAAAAATAAAGGGCAATTAACACAAACGATTCTTTCACACCAAGGCCTAAATCAAAAACTTTCATGAGCAAATAAAATTGCACTGAAAATACAATAAATCGAAATGCAGATAAGAGCACCAGAAAGCCTATTTCTTTTTTGGATAAGCTAAATTTTTCGGGATGATAGGGTATTATTTTTTGAATAAAATTCCAGCTTTTCCAATGCTTGGCAATGTATTCGACATTAAAAAACAGAAACATACTCATTGTTACTACACTGGCAAAAAAGCTAAATAGCAAGGTGGGGTTTATTGAAAATGCTTGAAATTCAATTAAATAGTAGTAAAATGCAAAAAGTCCGATACAAAAAGTGATTAACACTTGGCTAAGACTTCCCACAATGCTAAGCAGCATGGCATCGGCACGATTGGCATTTCGCAAGTAAAATATTTTACCGGCAAATTCACCGGCACGATTAGGAGTGATTAAACTCACCGCTACGCCGGCTAGCACTGATTTAAGGGATTCAAAAAATGTGATGGCTTCGAGTCGATGAATTAATTTTCGCCACTTCAGCGCTTCTATTCCCCAGTTTACAAAAACTAAGAGCAGTGTGTACAAAAAAAGTGTGGCTTTATCTTTATCGTTAAGTAAGAGCAAGGTTTGTTTCCACATGAGCACCACGTCTTGCGCCGAAATTTTGTAATAGAGGTAGGCGAATGACGCCAATAGCAAACAAATTTTTAAAATTCGACTGAGTTGTTTTTTGTTATTTGGAGAAAGCATAATGCGCATAAGATTCAGCAATAATCCGAAATAATTTTAATACACCCACTTATTAAGCATAACTTGTTAAAATCTATTAGGAATACTGTAATTATTTTCTTTAAATATTACCAAACTTTACTCGCTAAAGTAACCTTTACCGATTTATTAAAGTTTAAAGTATAATTTTAAGCGCTCAAACACGAATTTGAAAGAAAACACACATTCCGAATTTTACAGTATGCCAACTCGCGAAAGCTTCGCTCTAGTTAAGAAAATTGGAGTTTTTTCCTTTTTTCTTATTTTCATGATTTCTCCACTAACAAAGGCGCAAAACCCTGAAAATGCTATCGATAAACAATTTGAAGAAATCAGAAAAAAGTTGCGCATTACCATTGATGCGCATTTATTAAAAACTGCAATTGAGCAAGCGGCTCCCGATATGGAAGTGCTTAATCCGCTCTATAATACTTCGGCTTCTAAAGCAGCTATTGATTTGAATGAACGATTGTATTTAGCTGAAAAAAGGCAAAAAGCTAAGGATAAAGGCTTCCGAATTGTGGGTTCTTATGCCGATAATTTTAATGCAAATGCTTCGGACGAAATTGGCTATGTCTACAAACGCGTAGTGCAAACAGGTTTAGATTGGAGTATTCTCAACAACGGTTTAGCCGGAAATAGAATCAATTTAAAAGAATTTAAAGCCAATGCAGCTGTCGATAAATTGCTGATCGAAAAAAACCTCCGTAACAATAGTTCGGTGGAATTGGCAAATAACCTTGCCAGTGTTTTTACTCGCTATAAAATTCAAAAGCTCAACGATTTACTTGCCTTATTGAACCAACAAATCGAAATATCTAAAAAAATATACTACCTCAAGTACATTACTTGGGAGGATGTAACCGAGCTACTTACTAAAAAGGCTGAAGTAGAAACATCCCTCCGCAATTTTTCGTCGCAAGTTCGAATTACTCCATTCGATACCATTAATCCTGCTAATTTGCCAATTGTGGATGTGAATTTGGATAAACTGATTGCCGTTTACAAGGCCAATCAAAAAAATGATTCCATTTCCATACTTCGCGCTAAAGCAGCATATTATGCCAATAAAACAATTAAAGAGGTTGCTTTAAAAACATCTTTAAAATACAATTATTACGACTCGCGCGTTACTATTGCCGACCGTAATTTTATGTCGTTTGGAGCCAGTATTTCCATTCCATTTCCTTTGCAAAGCCATGTCAACAAACAGGTGTATAAAATGCAAATGGAGGAATTTGATTATGAAAGTAAGGAGAAATCAAACAGCGAAATGAATTTGTTGTTTTCGGATTATAACGAATACAAAGCCAAGCTGAAGCAATATTTAAAGGTGTATCAATCTAGGGCATTGTTGCAAAATAAAATTCGAATCGAAGCCAACAAGGAAGCACTGGATGATCCTTCCTACAGTCCCATTCGAATTGTAGCAATGATTGCCGATTTACTTACTTCCGAAATCGATTTGATTGATAAGGAACAAGCTACTTATGTTTCACTTATTGATATTTATAAGCATTTGCCCGGCGGCAAAGTCACCGACTTTATTGAGCCTGTAAATTTGGATGAGTTTGTGCCAAAGCGCAGCACCGACCGACGCCTTTATATTTGGTATCCAACATTTAAAGAAAATGACAATAATTTTATTTATCAATACATTAAAAATAATGAGATAAAAGGTGTGTTGATTAGTTTGGGCGAAAACCTTGAACTTAAATCAAAAGGCGAAGAGTTTATTCGCATGCTGAAATCAGAGAATATCGCTGTTCAACTAATTTTTACGAGTAAGGACTTGTTAGATCCCAATAATTCGAATGCACTTGTTGCTGCGCTTTCGGCTGCCAGTAAAATTGCCGGAATTCGAGGCGTGCATTTGGATGTGGATATTTCCAATTTTCCGGATTATGCAAGTAACCGTCAAAAATATGCAGAATATTACATCAACATGCTTAAAATTGCCCAGGTTTATTTAAAAGATAAAGGCTTACGCTTAACGGTTTCATTACCATTGACCTATGATCCGGGCAAGTTAGACAGTGTATTTTCGATGGTGGATATGGTTTATTTGTTTGCCAACGATAATAAGGAGGAAACCTTTATTAAAGGTAAAATTCAGAGTAAGTTTGCAAAACAAAAGGATAAAATCGTGGTTGTGTTGCGCACCTCCAATTTTTACGACCGTTTTACATTTGAAGATTATTTAGAACGGCTTTCAAAATCGATAAAAGTGAATAATTTTGCCATCAACGATTTAAAAGGATTGTTAATATTAGAAGAAAGAGTATTTAATAAGCTGGATAAATAGTAGCTTCGCCAATTCATCAGAGCTAAAACACACAAAAAGAAAGAATGAAGAACGCAAATTTTAAGCGAAAACCCTCTACTGTACGCATTTTAAAAGAAGAAAAGAAGAAAAAGAAAATCAATTGGGATAAAATAATCTACCTCACCATTCTGGTTTTTATACTTGGTTCTCTTGGGATTTTTGTTTTTAATCGTGTATTTTATATCAACGGTACCGGTCAGGTGCTTTTTCAAAAACTCGACATCCGCTTTGTAAACGATGTTCAACTCATCAAATTCGAATGCCACGAGGGCGACAGTGTGAGCGTGGGTGATTCTTTGTTTACCTATGTCGATCAAAACAATGCTTCAGGTCACTTAGTGCAAAGCCGAAAATCGGAAGTTGGTCCTAATTCACAATATGCACTCGAAAAAGAAAAGCTTGAGATTCAACAAAAAATTGAGTTAAAGCGCATTGAAACACAAGAGTCGCAAACCATGCTGGCACACTACTCCAATGAATTAACACAATTAAAAAAACAAGTTTACTTGGACGTTGTTTCTGTGGATAAACTTACTCCTTATATTAAAAACATCAACGAGCTTAAAGCAAAAATTGCTTCTTCCGATCGTGAAATTCAAACTTTGCAAAGCGCACTTTATCGCCTCCATAAAATGTCGGCCGGTTCTGATAGTACCCGAATGAACGATTCTATCTCAGATTCTAATCGCCCAATCGAAATTGTGCAATACTCTCCAATAAACGGTACTATTTCTCAAATTTTTAAAGAAGAATACGAAGTTTCGTTAAAAACGGATATTATCATGACACTTCGTAAAACTTCCAATCCTTTTGTGAAATGCTATTTTGATCAAGAATACATCAAGTACCTGCACGAAGGAACAAGAGTAGATATTTCCTTCCCGGATGGAAAAAGCAGTTATGGGGTTATAAAGCGCCTCTATTTCGATACCTATGAATTGCCCGATGAATTGAAAAATAAAACAGAACCTTTACAACGTAGTTTAGCCTGTGATATTTTGCCTGCCGATCCTGTGGAAGCCGAGAAATGGAAAGGATTTCAGAAAATGGATGTGGAGGTTAAAGTGAAAAGAAAATTCTATTAACCGTAAAAATTTTAATGAAAACACATATTAGCACAATTAAATACGAAGAACTGGATTTTTGTTATTTTAAAGACAACGAAAGTATTGATGTGCGTGCCATTATTGATTTTAATGCAGTTATCATCAATTGCAGCGATAAGGTACTGGCCAATCATGCAGTGCATAAAATTCGCTCCAATAACAATGAAGCGGTTTACCTGAAGCCCATTTTTGTATACAATAAAATTGATTATGTGGATCAGGTGATGAACGAATTGGTGGATGGCGTGATTTACAGTTTGGAACAATTAGGAAACTCAGCAGATACCGCTCGTAAAATTATATTAAAATCAAAAGATTTAGTGGAGGTGAGTTATGTTTCTTTCGAAACCTATGTAATCACAAAAAGCCTGCGGTACTTGTATTCTCGAAGTAAAACTACCTTAGAACCCATCCCGTATCGAAATTCAAAAATTGGGTATTATTTTCCTTCCATCAGCACCAATTACGAATCGCACGATGAAAATAAAGTGTTGGAAGTTTTAAAATTAGCCGAAGATGAAGGCTTGATAGTTGGCGATTTTTTCGAAAACATTTACCTCTGTAACAATTGTTTTGATGGCTTTTTAAATTACCGTGAAGTTTGTCCTGAGTGTGGCTCCTCTAATTTAAATTCAGAAGATTTAATCCACCATTTTCCCTGCGCATACATTGGACCGGCTTCTGATTTTACCAACGAATTCAATGCTTACGACATGCAATGTCCTAAGTGCAGCAAAATGTTGAAACACATTGGTGTGGATTACGATAAGCCTGCCGTTATCTTTACCTGCCACAAATGTAACAGCACGTTTCAGGATGTGGTAATTAAAGCCAAGTGCACCAGTTGCAGCACCGATACCGATGTGGAATATTTAGCGCCACGCGAAATTAAAAAATACCAACTTACTCCTAAAGGAAAATATGCTGCTATTTCGGGTGTTGCCAATACCAAAACCGATATGACGCGCATGCCCGGCACAGTTGATAAAGTTACTTTTGATGTGATGCTTCAATACGAAATAGAGCGTATGAAAGTAGCAGATATCGACAGTAATATTGCCTTTATACATTTAAGCAATTCGAAAGAATTGTATACCATGATTGGAAAAGATGCCCGTATGAATTTGCTTACTGATTTGGTTCAGGTAACCCGCAACAGCATTCGTTCTTCTGATATTATTTCATTCGATAGTTCCTCTACTTTGCTTTTTTCAATTAACGAGTCCAGTATAAAGGATGCCGAAAAAGTGGTGGAAAAAATTTCGAAATTGATTATCCAGTTAATAAAGGACAACTTCAAAAATTTTGAAGCAAAAATTTCTTACAAAGTGCATCCGCTCGATAGCACAATAAGTTACCAAGAGCAGCTTAAAATGCTTACATCCGATATTGTGAAGGAATGATTAGCTTATCCGATTTTATTGTGTATTGGGAAGGCGTAGGATTTTCAAAATTCCTGCGCCTTTTCTGGTATTACTTTATTGTGGAAGCTCCCCGTTACTTATTTATGGATTTTATTGTGTTGATGTTTTATTTCGTCAACAAACATTTAAAACGTAAAAAATGGGCCGATGCCAAACGCAGATTTTTTGAAGAACGACCACTTGTATCGGTTATTATTCCCGGAAAAAATGAAGGAAAGCACATTTACAAACTGGCCCGTTCGCTAAATGAGCAAACCTATAAAAACTTTGAGCTCATTATTGTCGACGATGGCTCGGATGACGACACTCCAATTATTTGCAAGGATTTACAAAAACACGGATTTATAGATTTGTTTTTGCGAAACGATGTGCGGGGAGGCAAGGCTTCGGCAGCCAATTTAGCTTTGCGTTATACTAAAGGTAAATACATCATACACTTTGACGCCGACTGCTCTTTTAATCGCGATGCCATCGAAAATGTGCTTACTCCTTTTTATTACAATTCTAAGATTGGGGCAGTGGGTGGCAATTTGGAAGTGCGCAATACCGACGAAAGTTTGGCTACTACCTTGCAAACTATTGAGTACATGAAATCCATAACCACCGGGCGAATTGTAACTTCTCACTTGGGGATTTATGCCATTATTTCGGGAGCATTCGGTGCGTTTCGTAAAGATATTTTGGACCAGGTAAATGGTTGGGACATTGGCCCGGGCTTAGATGGCGACATCACCATGAAAATCCGAAAGAAGGGGTATAAAATTCACTTCGAACCTACAGCTACAGGACTTACCAGCGTGCCGCGTAATTTTTCGATTTTGGCGAAACAAAGGTTGCGTTGGGATAAATCTATTGTGCGGTTTAGGGTGCGTAAACACCGCGATGTGTTTTTGCCTTCTGAGAGTTTTAGGTTGAGCAATTTTGTTTCGTCGGGCGAAAATATTTTGTTTAACGTAATTTTAAATTTCCATTGGTACCTCTATGGTTTAGATATTATTTTTAATTATTCGCAATTGCTGATGTACATTTTTTTGATGAATCAATTGATGTATACCACCAGTAATTTTCTGCAATTTTTTATGGCTTTAACTGTTGTCGAGAAGCCAAAAACAAAATTGAAACTTCTACCTTATGTGCCACTCATGGCCATTTACAACGGGTATTTTTTACGTATAGTGCGTACGATTGCACACACGCGTGAATTACTTTTCCGTTCCTCTTACAACGATCCTTGGAATCCGCCAAAATCAAGTAATCAGGCGCGCAGACTCAAAATTTAAATTTATTACCGGCATACAATGGAACTTTTTTCGGCAAAAAATATTGTAAAAAAATATGCAACGCATACCGCGCTTGACGATGTAAGTATCGCTGTTCCTGAAAAGAGTATTTTCGGCTTACTCGGCCCAAATGGAGCCGGTAAAACTTCGCTCATTCGCATCATCAATCAAATTACCGGACCGGATAGCGGTGAATTATTTTTTGCCGGTAAAAAACTGCTTCCTGAACACATCGAGCAAATTGGTTATTTGCCTGAGGAGCGTGGTTTGTATAAAAAAATGGAAGTTGGCGAACAAGTCTTATATCTTGCACAACTTAAAGGATTAAGTAGGAGTGAAGCCAGCCGAAAATTAAAATACTGGTTCGAAAAATTTGAAATTCAAGCTTGGTGGAATAAAAAAGTTGAAGAGCTATCAAAAGGAATGCAGCAAAAAGTCCAGTTTATTGTTACCATTTTGCATGAGCCGCGTTTGCTTATTTTGGATGAACCTTTTAGTGGATTCGATCCCATCAATGCCAACCTCATCAAAAACGAAATTTTAGAATTAAAGGCAAAAGGAACTACAATTATTTTTAGCACCCACAACATGGGTTCGGTGGAGGAATTGTGTGATGAAATTGCCCTCATCAATAAGTCAAAAAAAATACTCGATGGCAATGTTAAAGCCATTCGCAAAGCCAATGCAACCAATACTTACCAAGTTGAATTTCGAGGAAATATGATTGCATTTACAAACGCATTGTGGGCAGGTTTTGAATTGACCGAAAAAAGCCAACACGATGACATTTGTAAAGCTACTGTGAAAATGCTGAACAACGCCACTCCAAATGATGTATTGGCCACTATATTACCCCATGTGCAAGTGATTTCGTTTAATGAAGTTATTCCCACCATGAACGATATATTTATTTCAAAAGTTAACGCCGGGCAACAACAAACAGCTGCAGTAGGTTATACCGAGTAGCAAATAGTAAATGGAATGAGCAAAATTACCTTAATCATAAAAAGAGAATACCTCACACGGGTTAAAAAGAAATCCTTTTTAATCATGACCATTCTTGGACCCTTATTGTTGGCAGGATTAATATTTGCGCGGGTCTTGATGGAGCGCAGTGAGCAAGAAGTGCAAAAAGTACAAGTCATTGATGATTCAAAATTATTTGCAGGAAAACTCGAAAGCACTAAAAATTTAGCTTTTTATTTTTCGGATAAGAATTTATCTTCTGCACAAAAAGATTTTTACAACAACGATTACAACATAATTTTATTTATCCCCGAAAATATCCTGAGTTCCAATAAAATTCAGCTTTTTTATAAAAAGCAATTGGGCCTTTCGGCAGAAGATTTGCTTAAAAGTACCTTCTCAGCAAAGATTGAAGACTGGAAATTAATTGCTTCCGGTATCGATAAAGAAAAACTATCTTCTGTAAAAACATCCATTGTTTTAGAAACGAGTAAAATTGAAGAATCGGGCGAGCAAAAAAGCAGCAATACTGCAATGAATGCAGCCATTGGATTTATGGGCGCTGTACTTATTTACATGTTTATTTTCTTGTATGGAGCGCAGGTGATGCGGGGAGTTATTGAAGAAAAAACCAGTCGAATTATTGAAGTCATTATTTCTTCCGTAAAGCCATTCGAATTGATGATGGGCAAAATTGTTGGGATAGCATTGGTGGGGCTTACCCAGTTTTTACTTTGGATAATACTCACCTTTGCTATTTCAAGTGTTGTTTCCAAAGTGATGGTAAAGGATAAATACGATGCGACTCAAGTGGAGCAAACATTTAAATCCAACACACCCATGAATGCCCAGCAAAAGGTAATGGAGAAGCAGGATTTTGATTTGAATTCATTGTTGGGGAATTTTAATTTTCCGCTTTTAATTGGGGCTTTTCTTTTTTATTTCCTTGGCGGATATTTACTCTATGGTGCTTTGTTTGCAGCTATTGGTGCAGCTGTGGATAGTGAAGCGGATACACAACAATTTATGCTGCCCATTACCATTCCGCTTATTTTGGCATTTACCATGGCTCAGTCAGTTGTTTCCAATCCCGAGAGTTCGCAGGCTTTTTGGTTATCTGTTATTCCATTTACCTCACCGGTAATTATGATGGTGCGCATCGCCTACGGTGTTCCTGCTTTTGATTTAATTGTATCAATGATAAGTCTTGTGCTAGGTTTCTTAGGAACCACCTGGCTCTCCGCTAAAATTTACCGCACCGGAATACTTATGTACGGCAAAAAAGTATCCTACAAAGAACTATGGAAATGGTTGTTTTATAAAGGTTAAATAATCATTTTGGTAATCAAACCCGTCTAAAAAAACATAATCATCTTAATAAATCAGCATGCTATACCACCCCCTGCCCCCGCCAGCGGGGGATATAATAATTAGCAAAATCCACGTTCCTTGCCTTAAATCTTAAAAAATCATAATCATCTTAATGAATCAGCGTGCTATTCCACCCCCTGCCCCCGCCAGCGGGTGATATAGAAATTTGATGATACCTCGTTCCATCTCCTAAATCATAAAAAAATCATAATCATCTAAATAAATCAGCATGCTATTCCACCCCCTGCCCCCGCCAGCGGGGGATATAGAAATTTATCAGCTTATCAACCCATCAACACATCAGCTAATCAACCACGAATTTCCTAACTTTGCACCCTTTCCTTAAAAACAATGAGAATCGATATCATTACCATACTTCCCGATTTACTTCAAAGTCCATTTGAGCACTCCATTTTAAAACGTGCCATTCAAAAGGGCTTGGCGGAGGTAAATCTCATAAACCTGCGCGATTACAGCACGCAAAAGCAAAAAAGTGTGGACGATTACAGCTTTGGTGGAGGTGCAGGAATGGTAATGACAATTGAACCCATTGCTGCTTGCATCGAAGACCTAAAAAGCCAACGAAAGTACGATGAGATAATTTACTTGAGTCCCGATGGTGAATTACTTACCCAAAAGGTCGCCAATCGCCTATCCACCCTGCAAAATATTATCTTGTTGTGCGGTCATTATAAGGGAGTAGATGAGCGGGTGCGTGAACTGTTCATTACTAGGGAGATTTCTATTGGCGATTATGTGCTGTCGGGCGGCGAGCTAGGGGCTGCAGTACTTTGCGATGCGGTTATTCGCCTCATTCCGGGTGTGATTTCGGATGAAACTTCGGCACTTTACGATTCTTTTCAAGACGATTTATTAGCCCCTCCGGTGTACACCCGACCGGCCGATTATAAAGGAAATAAAGTGCCCGATATTTTACTTTCGGGCAATGAAAAGTTAATCGCTGATTGGCGGCACGAAAAGTCGCTGGAACGCACCCGACAAAGAAGACCCGACCTTTTAAAATAAATTTTAGATTTGAAATATTTTTTGTAATATTGCACTCCTTTTCAAAAAAGCAGTAATAATAAAATTAAAGCAATGGACTTAATTAAATTTGTAGACGAATTAGCTGAACAAAAAACTCACCCGAAATTTAAAGCCGGTGATACCTTGACAGTACATTATAAAATTATTGAAGGAACAAAAGAACGTGTTCAACAGTTCCAAGGCGTGGTATTGCAACGCAAAGGTCAAGGCGCTGCCGAAACTTTTACCATCCGAAAAATGTCGAATGGAGTAGGTGTAGAGCGTATTATTCCTCTAAACTCACCAGCTATCGATAAAATTGAATTAAACAAAACCGGTGTGGTACGTAGAGCTAAAATATTCTACTTACGTGATTTAACCGGTAAGAAAGCTAGAATTAAAGAAAAACGAGTTTAGTTATTCTACTAAAATAATAAAAAGCCGTACTAATCAGTGCGGCTTTTTTTGTGCTTTATTTTAAACAATTCGTATCCAAATATCCATCAGTCTGAAAATTGGATTTAGGCGTACTTGGCTAATCTACCAACTTGCCCCCGGATGAACCCTCTGTAAGTATTGCATTTCACACAATAAATGTCCCAAATGTTCGGAATGTATTCCATTACAGCCTCCTTTTATACTATTAACAGTTTCAGGAATATGCAAATTCGCATCTGCTACAATTTCGGTAATCAATTGTTTCCAATGTGCTTGCATGTCCATTAAATTCAAACTGATTCCTGCTCCAATTAATTCAGCATCCACCGCATTCATTTCAAAAAGGTCGTCGGTGTAAGGCCAAAGCTCATTTAGCGCAAATTGCGCGCGACTAGCACTTTCCTCGGTTCCATTCCCAAAACGTACTATCCAGTCGGCACTATGGCGTAGATGGTATTTTATTTCTTTTAACCCTTTTGTGGCTAAACTTTGAAAACTAGCGTCATTGCTTGTGCTGAGTCCTTCATACAGCAATTTTGCAAATGCCGCATACAGCAATTGTTTCATCATTGTAAACGCAAAATCACCATTCGGTTGTTCCACCAACAGATTATTGTAATATTCCCTTTCGGTTCTTAAAAATGCCAAATCATCCGCTTGAACTCCATTGCCTTTTATTGCGGCTGCATAGCCATAAAAATTTTCTGCCTGCCCCAATAAATCAAGAGATATGTTGGTGAGTGCTAAATCCTCTTCCAAAATAGGTCCACGGCTGCACCATTCTGCCAGACGCTGTGCCAGCACCATGTTGTTATCGGCTATGCGCAAACAATATGCATAAATTGCTTCTTTTGTTTTCATATTACATCACGAATTAAATATTGGTAGAACCTTTCGGCATCTTGTAAAAATTGGGTGTGCGGTAAGTTTTATCTTCTGCCGGATCAAAAAATTCCGCTTCATCGTCTCTATCTGTTGCGGCAATAAAATCGGTTGGAACCACCCACAAACTGCGGCCTTCGTTTCTTCGGGTATAAATATCGCGGGCATTTTGCAGCGCCATTTTTTTGTCGGAGGCATGAATGCTACCTGCATGTTCGTAAGGCTTTCCGCTTTTTTCTTGTACAAACACTTCCCATTGGGCCAATTGATTGTTCTGTTCCATTTTCGTTTTAATTAGGTATTAGCAAACTTTCTTTTTTTTCCATGTTTTTTTGATACGCAATCGCTGCTTCCCTCACCCAACTGCCTTCTTTATGATAGTGGATATGATGCGTCATGCGCTGATGGTTGCAAGGACCATTGCCTTTCACCACATTTTTAAATTCTTCCCAATTGATAGGACCAATTTCCCAATGCAAAGTTTCTTTGTTGTATTTCAGCTGCTCATCCGGAACCGTTAAACCAATATGATGGGCTTGCTCTACTGTGCGATCAATAAAACGTTGCCGTAATTTATCGTTGCTTTCGATTTTGATTTTCCATTTCATCGATTCAGCGGTATGCGGTGATTCTGAATCGGGTGGACCAAACATCATCAAGGATGGCCACCACCAGCGGTTCATGGCATCTTGTGCCATTTCTTTTTGTGCAGGGGTACCACTCATCATATTCCCCATTATTTCGTAGCCTTGTCGCTGGTGAAATCCTTCTTCCTTGCAAATGCGCAACATCGCTCTGGAATAAGGGCCAAATGAACATTTAGCCAACATGGTTTGATTCACAATTGCTGCACCATCCACCAGCCAGCCAATAGCACCCATATCGGCCCAAGTAAGCGAAGGATAATTAAAAATACTCGAATACTTTGCTTTGCCTTCCTGCAATTGCTGAATCATTTCGGCACGAGTAATGCCAAGCGTTTCGGCTGCCGAATAAAGGTACAAGCCATGCCCTCCTTCATCTTGAATTTTTGCAAGTAGTATTTTTTTTGCGCGCAACGAAGGTGCACGCAATACCCAATTCCCTTCGGGTTGCATGCCAATTACCTCGGAGTGCGCATGCTGCGATATTTGCCGAATTAAGGTTTTACGGTAATTTTCGGGCATCCATTCCCGCGGCTCTATTTTTTCGTCTGCATCAATTCGGGCTTGAAATGCATCTAGTTTTTCTTGGTCTGAAATTTTTATCATGACTCGCTTTTTTAATATTATAATGTTCCTCTGCGGGCTTGCTCTGCTTCTATGCTTTCAAATAAGGCTTGAAAGTTCCCTTTACCAAAGGATTTAGCTCCTTTGCGCTGAATGATTTCAAAAAATAAGGTAGGTCTGTCTTCTACCGGTTTTGTGAAGATTTGAAGCAGGTATCCTTCTTCATCACGGTCGACCATGATACCCATTTTTTTGAGTTCGTTTAAATCTTCTTCTATAATGCCTACACGGTCCTTAACAGTATCATAATAGGTTCCGGGCACATGCAAAAATTCGATACCTCGTTTTCGCATTTCCGAAATGGTAAACAAAATATCGTCGGTTGCAACAGCAATATGTTGGCAACCGGGGCCTTTATAAAAATTGAGGTACTCTTCAATTTGCGATTTCTTTTTACCGATTGCGGGTTCATTTATGGGAAACTTTATATAGCCATTGCCATTGCTCATTACTTTGCTCATCAAAGCAGTGTATTCGGTTGAAATATCTTTATCATCAAAAGTCACCAAATTCGCGAAGCCCATCACGGTACCATAAAATTCAGCCCATTTGTTCATGGCTCCTAGTTCCACATTACCAACCATATGGTCGATGTATTTTAGACCGGTTGTGCCGGGATGGTATTCCGTTTCTAATTTTTCATATCCTGGAAGAAAGATCCCATTGTAATTTTTTCGTTCAATAAAAATGTGAACCGTTTCGCCATAAGTATGAATGCCCGATCTGCGTATAGTGCCATCTTTATCCTGAATGGTTTCGGGCTGCAGATATGGAATAGCACCACGCTTTACAGTTTGTTCAAAAGCATCGTAGGCATCATTTACCCAAAGGGCAATTACTTTCACACCATCGCCATGCTTGTTCAAATGTTGCGCTATGGGTCCTTCACTATCGAAGGGTGTGGTAAGTACTAAACGGATTTTGCCTTGTTGAAGTACATAAGAAGTTTTATCGCGCAATCCGGTTTCCAATCCGGCGTAAGCTAAATCCTGAAAGCCTAAAGCTGTTTTGTAGAAATGCGCTGCTTGTTTGGCATTCCCCACATATAGCTCCACATAGTCGGTTCCATTTATAGGCAAAAAGTCTTGTGCCGTTTCAAATATTTTAGTGCTCTCGGAATAATTAAAATTTTTAACTGCGGTTAAATCGGCTGTATTCATGTGTGAAAAAATTAATTTTTATTTAATGTGGTCAAGTAATCAGCAATTCCGGCGGCAGTGGTTTGAAGTCCGGATTTTCCGCTTTCCCAATCAGCAGGGCATACTTCTCCGTTTTCTTCATTAAAATTCAAGGCATCAACCATTCTTAATGCTTCGTGTACACTTCTGCCTAAAGGCAAATCATTAATTACCTGATGCCGAACAGTGCCTTTTTTATCAATCAAAAATAAACCACGAAACGCAACAGGGTTGCCGCTGAATTGGATGTTGTTTTCTGCATCCAAGCTATAGTTCCCAGCCAATACACCGTATTGCATAGAAATCATTTTTGATAAATCGGCAACAATCGGATAAGTTACCCCTTTTATACCACCTTTGTTTTGATCGGTGTTGAGCCATGCCCAATGTGAGTATTTTGAATCTGTAGAACATGCCACCAAAACGGTGTCTCGTTCTTCAAAATCTTTTAAATGCTTCTGAAAAGCTATAAGTTCAGTGGGACACACAAAAGTGAAGTCCATGGGATAGAAAAAGAACACTACATTCTTTTTGCCTAGATATTGTTTGAGCGAAAAATTTTCTGCAAAATCATTTCCGTTTATTACGGCGTCCTCTGTAAACATCGGAGCTTTTTTTCCAACTAGTACTTTCATTTTTTTAGTTTTAAACTGTTTCTACTTTTTCTTTTTTACTTGCCCACGATTGGTAATAATCTTTAATATCAATTATCATCGCCTCTTCTGTGAGCATTACGGGGTTAAAGGGATCAATCATTACTGCCAATTCGTTGGTTTCTTTTTTGCCGATGCTTCGCTCGATGGCTCCCGGGTGCGGACCATGCGGAATACCGGCGGGATGCAGTGTTAGTTGACCGCGTTGAATGTTGTTACGGCTCATAAAATCTCCTTCTACGTAATATAAAATTTCATCCGAATCAATATTGCTATGATGATACGGAGCCGGTATGGCTTCGGGATGGTAGTCGTACAAGCGGGGAACGAAGGAACAAACAACAAAATTGTTACCTTCAAATGTTTGATGAATGGGTGGTGGCATGTGGATGCGACCGGTTATGGGCTCAAAATTTTTAATGTTGAATGCGTAGGGATAATGATAACCGTCCCAACCCACTAAATCAAAAGGATGATTCTCATAAATGTAAGGGAAAATGATACCCTGCTTTTTAATCATAACACTGAATTCTCCCACTTCATTGTGTGTTTCTAAATGCTCCGGACATTTAATATCTCGTTCACAAAAGGGTGAATGTTCCAAGTGCTGTCCAAATTCATTTCGGTATCTGCGTGGCGTATTTATGGGACCCTTCGATTCTATAAATAAAAAACGATTGTCGCTCGAATCCAGTTCCAATTTGTATACCGTACCTTTTGGGATTACTAGGTAATCGCCATATTCAAACGGAACAGCACCAAACATTGTTTTTAAAGTACCGGCGCCTTTGTGTATAAAAATCATTTCATCCGCCTCTGCATTTTTAAAAAAATAGGAGGCAGTTTTAGAAGGAGCAGCTAAGCCAATTTGAAGGTCATTGTTTACAAAAAGCGTTTTTCTACTTTTAATATAATCTTCTTCTGCCGGAATTTCGAAACCATTAAAACTCACATTTCGCATATTGGTTTCTACAGCAATTTTAGGTTTAACCGAATATGGGGTGCCTACTTGTCGCACCTGTGTAGGAGGAAACAAATGATACACCAAAGAGCTCATTCCGCTAAAGCCTTGTGAAGCCACAAGTTCTTCCTGATAAAGATTTCCATTTTCATTCCGAAACACGACATGGCGTTTCGATGGTATTTTTCCAACTTTTTGATAAAAAGGCATAATTTAGTTGCTTAAATTTTCATCAAAGTACGCCAGTGTAAAAGGAAAAAAATATGATTTTCATCAGATGAATAAAACAACGTATTTGAAATGCCCGATTATCATGAAATTTGAATGAAAATACCTACTTTCATTTTCTATTTCCCGGAGGTTAGAAATTAATAAACTTAAGAATGCTTAGCAAAATGTAAATTATAAATGCTCCATCCACATGAAAAAAAATAGCTTACTAATTAGTATTTGTATGGCTCTAGTAATACTTCAGGCCTGCCGCAATGATAAAGTGGAAGCAGGGTATGATGAAGCACTATACGACGAAGTTTCAGAATCAGGAGGATATACCTATTTTCAAAATGGGATGCTATTACCCGGCATTTCTCCGAGCCCGCATGGCGCTTTTAAACTACGCTTTAATGCTATTGCTCAATCTGTTTTGGATACTACTGGTAAAATTCCAATTGGAACTAAATTTCCTGATGACGCGGTATTAGTTAAAGAAGTTTATACCGGAACAAGTATATCTTTATTGGTGGTAATGAAAAAAAGTTCAAACCATGCAAGTGCCGCCAATGGCTGGTTGTGGGCTGAATACACTACCGATGGTTCCGCAGATTATAGTGTAAGTAAAAAAGGGGAAGCCTGCATCGGATGCCATAATGGAGCACCGAACCGGGATTTTACACGCACCTTTGATTTACACTAAAAACTCTTGCAAGCAAGGATTAATGATCGTTTAATGGCAGACCTCTTTTTTGATATTCTTTCCAATTGAGGTATTCAGGTCCTTTTCGGTGTTCTACCATGGTAATGCAATCGTTTACCGGGCACATGATTTTGCATAAGTTGCAGCCAACACATTCCTCTTCTTTAATGGTATAAGTGTTATAAGGCATTCCTTTGCGGATATCGATGGATTGATGTGAGGTATCTTCACAAGCGATGTAGCACAAACCGCAGTGTATGCATTTCTCCTGATCAATATTTGCAGTAATGTGGTAATTGATATCTAATTCTTCCCAATGGGTAATTTTTTTGATGGATAGCCCCACAAAGTCATCAATTGTTTTAAATCCTTTTTCGTCCATCCAGTTGCTCAATCCATCACACATATCAGTAACAATGCGGAAACCATGCTTCATGGCAGCGGTGCACACCTGAACGTTACTGGCGCCAAGTAGCATAAACTCTGCAGCATCTTTCCAGGTACTTATTCCGCCAATTCCGGAGATGGGCGTTTTAGAAGTTTTTTCATTTCTTCCAAGGGAAGTCAAAAATTTAAGTGCGATAGGCTTCACTGCCGGGCCACAATATCCGCCATACACACTCATTCCACCCACATTGGGATTGGGAACAAAAGTATCGAGGTCAACACCGGTTATGGATTGAATGGTATTTATTAAGGAAAGTCCATTTGTACCGGCAGCAATCACAGCCTCACCGGCAGGAACAACCGAATGCACATTGGGGGTAAGTTTTGTGATAACCGGAATTTCGGCATATTCCATTACCCATTCCACTACCATTTTTGCAATGCTTGGGTCTTGTCCAACCACTGCACCCATGCCTCTTTCCACCATTCCGTGGGGGCAGCCAAAATTTAATTCCAAACCATGACATCCGGTATCCTGAACTTTTTTAATCAGTTCTCTCCAACTTTCTTTGGTATTGTTTGCCATTAACGAAACAATCATGGCACGGTCGGGGAATTCTCTCAATACTTCACGAATTTCACGCAAGTTTATTTCAAGCGGTCTATCACTTATCAATTCAATATTATTAAAACCCATGGCTCGGTGCCCGCCAAAGTCAACAGAAGAGTAGCGTGAAGAAACATTTTTAACCTGGTCGCCCAGTGTTTTCCATACCACACCACCCCAACCGGCTTCGAAAGCGCGCATTACATTTATTTTTTTATCTGTTGGAGGAGCACTCGCCAACCAAAAAGGATTTGGAGATTTTATTCCTAAAAAGGAGGACTCAAGATTTGCCATAGTTTTAATACTTAGATGCGTGAAAGTAAAATTTTTGTTCAGTAAATCAAAAAATAAAAAACGCAAATGCAATTCTAATTTTAATACATTCGCAACCTAAGCAAGCCCAAAAATAGAATGGTACTTTTTTTATTTAAGCTTTTTTATCGCCTTAAAGGCTGGAAAACAGGAACTCCGCTTCCTCCCGATATTACCCATTGTATTGTAATTGCAGCGCCACACACCAGCAATTGGGATTTTGTATATGGCATAGTTTCTATCAATCTTTTTAAACTAAAAATAAATTATTTAGCAAAGAAGGAATTGTTTGTTTGGCCAATAAAAAATATTTTTTTGAAAAGCGGCGGTATACCGGTTGAGCGCAAAGGCAATCATCACTTGGTGGATTCAATGGTGGAGTTATTTAAAAGTAAAGACCGTGTAATTCTGGCCATCCCGCCGGAAGGAACGCGCAAACGGGTAGCAAAATGGAAAAGTGGTTTTTACCACATCGCCCTTGCCGCCAATGTACCTGTAGTACTGGGCTATATCGATTATAAAACACGCACTGCAGGATTTGGACCGGTATTGAAAATGACAGGAGATAAAAAAAGTGATTGGGAAAAAATTCGTGCTTTTTATGCTACCATTCAAGCTAAAAATCCGGAAGATTTTAATGTGGATGCAATATATTTCGAATAGGCTTATTTTTTTGTCTTGAATGCTCTTTGAATTGCCTTATACAAAAGCGTTGCTTCTTCTAGGTTGAGCTGCAAGCCCAAACCAATTTTTTGTCCAAAATAGGTAAAGAATACACTTTCATTCCCCCGCACCCAATAGGAACTTTGAAAGGAATCGCTAAATGAATTTTTACCAAATTCATAAACTTCCAGGTTCGAAATAGTATCGGTTGAGTAGGATTTAGTTTCCGCTTTTCCGGATACAATGCGACTGTATACTAATTTTTCGGAATCAATACTGATGTGTTCTACACCACTTTTTCGCCACAGATAGGCCGTTCCAATTTTAAATTCAAAATAGGCCCAGAATGCCATCCATACTGCCATCAGCAATTTTTCTTCACGACTCATATTGCTAAAAAATTGAGAAAAAACAATTATCCCGCAAAGGGTCCAAACAACTAGCCAAGCTACCAATAAATTCGATTTTAATGGATCACGAAGCGGCGTAATTTCAATATGTGTAGTTAAGTCCTTTGCGCTAACTTGAATTCGTGGTGTGGATTTCATGCAAACAAAAACTCTTTAAATTGTTGTGCATATTTTTGGATCACATCCGTATTTATGGCTTTTTCGGGCAAGACTCTCCCAATAATTTTTGCACCACTAAAATGGGTAATAATTTCTTCGGTAGGTTTGTGTGGAGCTCCATTAAAAACCAATCCTTTAATTGGAATATTGCGCACCTTCAGGGCTTCCAGCGAAAGCAAGGAATGATTGGTGCTGCCTAAATAATTTTGAATTACTACCACGGCTTCGCAATCGAATTTTTTAATCATATCGGCTACAAAATAATGGTGATTTAAGGGGACTAACACGCCTCCTGAACCTTCGATGATTATGCGATTGTTTGATTTTGGTAATTCAATTTTTTCGGCATCAAGGTGAATACCTTCTTGCTCGGCCGCTGCATGCGGAGATAAGGCATGTTTTAATAATATAGCTTCAGGGTGAACAAACACCTTTTCACTTTTTACTAAGTTTCGGACAGTGATAGAGTCGGTTCCGTAAAAACTGCCTGATTGCACAGGTTTCCAATAATCATATTGAAGCGCTTCTGCGAGTATGGCCGAAACAACTGTTTTACCGACATCTGTGCCAATTCCAGTGACAAAAATATTACGCATAGAACGAATTGATTGAGTAGTAGAATTATTGGAACGCAAGATATAAAAATAAGCTGATTATATAAATTGAACATCTCAAAAATTCGATTGGTGGTTGTAATTCCTAACTTTGTGTGCGTCAATTCCTATAAATCGATACCTTCGTAAAAAAAACACAACGCTCCAATTTTTCTATGCGAATTGCCATAATTGATTTAGGAACCAATACCTTTAATTTATTAATTGCTCACCTTTCCATAGATAATGGTTTTACAGTTGAATTCAGTGATAAGATTGCTGTGAAGTTAGGTGAAGGAGGTATTAATTCAGATACAATTTTGCCCCTACCTTTCGCGCGTGGAATTGCTGCAATTGGAGCTCATTTGGAAACTATAAAACGATTTGACGTCGAAACTATTCAAGCATTTGCTACCTCAGCTATTCGAAGTGCGAGGAATGGTGCAGCGTTTGTAAAACAAGTGAAGGATAATTTTTTGTTGGAGGTGGAGGTTATTGATGGTGATAAGGAAGCAACATTAATTTATGAAGGTGTGCGTATGGGTGTAACCTTAACGCACAACAACTCCTTGATTATGGATATTGGCGGTGGAAGTACCGAATTTATCATTGGCAATGCAACTGAAATTTTATGGAAGCAGAGCTTTAATCTTGGAGCTGCGCGCTTGCTCGAAAAATTCAAACCACATGATCCCATTTTGGAACAAGAAGTAAAAGCAATTGAGCACTATTTTAACACGCAACTTCAAAGCCTTTCAGTTGCCATAGAGGAACATGGTGTAACTGAATTGATAGGCTCTTCCGGTTCATTCGATACCTTTGCTGAAATGATTGGATTTAAATTTTATACGCCTATTGACCTAAACCGTCAAACCAGTTATGATTTTTGCATGAATGATTTTTATAGCATACACCAGCAGCTTTTGTTATCCAATAAAGTTGAACGACTTCAAACTCCCGGAATAATTGAAATGCGGGCTGATATGATTGTAGTTTCTGCGGTATTTACTAACTATATTTTAACACGATATTCCCTTTCCAACATGCGACTCAGCACTTATGCATTAAAGGAAGGAGTTATCGCAAATAGGATGCGCACTTTACATATAAACTAAGATACGATGTCGAAAATATTGATAATTGATGATGAAAAGCCCATTCGCAAAGCCTTACGGGAAATTTTAGAGTACGAAAATCATAAAGTGGAAGAAGCTGAAGATGGTGCTGAAGGTATTTCAAAAATTGAAAAGGCTGGCTATGATTTGATTTTATGCGATGTGAAAATGCCCAAAAAAGACGGCATTGAAGTACTTGAAAAAATTCAATCCTTGCAGTTGGATACGCCGGTTGTAATGATTTCGGGACATGGAAATATTGAAACAGCAGTAGAAGCAGTAAAAAAAGGAGCTTTTGATTTTATTTCCAAACCGCTCGATTTGAACCGCTTGCTGGTGACCTTGCGCAATGCCATGGATAAGTCCAGTTTAGTTACTGAAACAAAAGTCTTAAAGAAAAAGCTGAGTAAAAGCACCGAAATGATCGGTACTTCTGAAGCCATTGCTAAAATAAAGAGCATGATAGAGCGTGTTGCTCCTACCGATGCTAGAGTGCTCATTACAGGTGGAAATGGTACCGGAAAGGAATTGGTTGCCCGACTTATTCATGAAAAAAGCAACCGTTCAGCTGCACCACTCATTGAAGTGAATTGTGCAGCCATACCTTCCGAATTAATAGAAAGCGAATTGTTTGGTCATGAGAAGGGGGCATTTACTTCGGCTGTTACTCAACGAAAGGGCAAGTTTGAACAAGCCGAAGGCGGCACCATTTTTTTAGACGAAATTGGGGATATGAGTTTGAGTGCCCAAGCTAAGGTGCTGCGGGCCTTGCAAGAGAATAAAATTACGCGAGTAGGTGGTGAAAAGGAAATTAAAGTGAATGTGAGGGTAGTGGCAGCAACCAATAAAAATCTTCAGAAAGAAATTGCCGATAACAACTTTCGCGAAGACTTGTATCATCGCTTAAGCGTAATTCTTATTCATGTGCCTTCGTTAACTGAACGAAAAGAAGATATTCCCTTGTTAACAGAATATTTCCTTACGCGTTTATGTGAAGAGCATGGCATGCCTCAGAAATCAATAAGCTCAGAGGCAATAAAGGAATTACAAAAAATGAAATGGACAGGTAATATACGTGAATTCAAAAACGTAATTGAACGTTTGTTGATATTGTGCGATAAAACAATCAGTGATAAAGAAGTACTTGCTTTCGCAAGTCCATTGAAATAGTTTGCTTAATTATCGCAGGTAACTTCGCCCCCAACCATTGAAGCCTCAGCTTTAACATTATTTTCATAAGCAGTGCGTTCTTGCTTATTACCACAACTTTGAGGTACCTCAACAGTAGAATCTGCAGAAGCCCCGAATGGTCGGTAGGTATAAGAGCAGGTAGAACAACGTTTGCAAGAAGATGAAAACCCAGCAATTACTGAACAAACTACAAGAAGGAGGAGCGTTTTTTTCATTGTATACTATTTTGTTTCTGATATGAATGAATGCAAAAATAAAAATATATTTAACTTAATGAAGCATGTCCGCGATTTGCTTCTCATTTTATTTCTTCGCATGTAAAGTTTTTATAGTCTTTATAGGCGTCTTTATACTTGGTGAGGTTTTTTGATTTACCACAATATTCCTGTAAAGTTACCCTGGTACCAAAATTATTATCATAACTGCAACGGATGCATTTTTTGCAAGAACAATTTACAAGAACAAGAACCAATGAAAAAAAGATGTAGATTTTACGCGTCATGATTTGGAAGAATATTTAAGGCGGAAAATTATTAAAAAGTTTTTACAGTACCGCGCATAAAAAAACCCGCAATTAGCGGGTTTTTTTATTAAGCAATTAAAAATTACTTAGTTTTAACTGTTCCACCTGCATTTTTACAAGTAGTTTCATAAGCAGTTCTTTCTGATTTTTTACCACACACTTCAGATCCTTCAACACCACCGATAGAACATGTAATACACTTCTTGCAAGAAGAAAATGATCCTGCAACTAATACAGCAGCAATTGCTAATAAAGATAATTTTTTCATTTTGTTGATTTGGTTTAGTTTTTTGAAATATTTCAGGGACAAAGATAGGAGTATAAAATTCTCGGCAAAATCAAATTTGAATATATCTTACTAAATCTATTTACTTAAAAACTGGGTCACTTGCTCTTCAAAATAAGCTCCATTAAAGGTTTTATGGTCATTATCGAATTTTATAATACCATTTTCTATAAGAAAAACTCTTGGCCATCCGGAGTGAAACTGTTTTATAAAATCCTGTGATTGCATTAGTACGTAAGGCGCATTTGAATTGGTGAGGTCATAAAATTCTTTAATCTCAGTACTGTCCCCTAGTAAAACAAAATACGTAGGTGGCAATTTAATTCTGGACCTTGCGGCATTAATTTTTAAGGCTACTTCTACACAATGACTGCAGGCCATATTGAAGACAGCAACCAATTTTTTTCCTTCCTGTAAATTTGCTTTCGGATCACCTTTAAAACCTTTTATTACAGCAATATCGGCCATTTCACTGCCAATGGGCTTGGTTTCGTAAGAATAATCATATATTGGGAAAAGGAGAACAATCGTTGTTGAAGCTACAATAAATACGCTAGGCAATAACCATTTTAAATTCCAGGATTTTTTTTCAGTTTTAATAAAAATAAACGCTGTGAGCAGCATTAATGCTATGTTTTTAATTATAGATTCGAGCGGAGTCATGGGAAGTAGGGTTCCAAAACAACCACAGTTCCCTGAATTACCATCTTTTGCGATTGAATAAAAAAGATACACAGTGAAAATCAGTAGTAATAAAAATGTAGCCGGTAAAATAAATTGTTTTAAAAGGGAATTAAATAAAAGAGCAAGTCCTAAAAATAACTCCAGAATAATTAATCCTCTCGAAAGATATGGTGCCAGCTCCCAACCACTAATTCCTTGATATACAAAATTAAGTTCAAATACCTCAATTGGAAAGAGTTTGCTAATGGCCGAAAAAATAAATACTGCACCAAGTAGTATGCGTAAAATAAGTATCAAAATTTTCATTACTCGATTGAATTAAATTTCACGAACCATTAAACTTTCTGCAAAAGCCAGAAGGCTTGCTTTTTTTTCGGGATTACAATTCACCTCATTTAAATGGTGTATGGCTAATTGATAATATTCATTCATTTTGGCTTCAGCCATCGATTTTACTTGAAGCTTTTCGAAAAGCGATTTAACAGCTCCAATTTTTTCGTCTGCTACAAAAGTTGTTTTGCTTAACCAGGAGTTTAAGTCTTCTAAGTTATTGCCCTTTGCTTGTTCCAAGGCACTCAAAAGCAAAAAGGTTTTTTTGTTCGATAAAATATCTCCACCCACTTGTTTTCCGAATTTTTTTGCATCTCCAAAAACATCTAAAATGTCGTCCTGCAATTGAAATGCAATGCCTATATTTTTACCAAAATCATACAATGATTGCGCATTTGGTGAATTTGCTCCTCCTATGATTGCACCAATTTTTAAACTCGCGGCAAGTAGCACAGCGGTTTTTAAAGAAATCATGTGCAAATAATCGGCAATCGAAACATTTTTTTGTGTTTCAAAATTCATATCGAGTTGCTGACCTTCACACACCTCTATTGCTGTTTGGCAAAAAATTTCAAGAGCCGCCCTCAAATGTGCATCAGGTGTTTGCATAATAAGCTGATACGACTTCACAAACATTGTATCGCCCGATAAAATAGCTACATTACTGTTCCACTTTTCGTGCACCGTAGCTTGATTTCTGCGCAAGGGTGCCTTGTCCATTATATCATCGTGCAACAAAGTGAAATTGTGAAAAACTTCAATTCCCAATGCGGGTTGAATGGCGGTATCGATATTGCCATCAAATAAATCGCAAGCCATTAAGAGCAATACAGGGCGCATTCTTTTCCCACCTAATAATAAGGTGTAGGATATGGGTTCATACAATTCGGCCGGACTTAATTGAAGCGTTGCAGAATATGAATTAATTTCTGAGTTTATGCGCTTTTGCAGCGAAAGCAAGGTGTTCAAAGCAATGAAGTTATAAAGAGTATGGGTTATAGAATAAAATGATTGTTTTCAATTACAATTTTTAAACCTTCTTCCAAAGGCATTAAAGTATGATTCAACAATTTTTTCATTTTGGTAGCATCCGGCTTTCTGCGGGTCATATCGCCTTCTTCAAGGGCATGATGGTGCACAATTTTTGAGGTGGAATAGGTGGTTCGAATAATGGTTTTGGCAAGATTCAAAATACTTATTTCTTGTTCTCCACCTATGTTCACTACATCGTTTACGAATTTGTTGTTATAAAATGCGTGTGTGGTTGCTTCAATATTATCGTTGATATAACAAAAGGTGCGTGTTTGGCTACCATCGCCATATATGGTAATCTCCCTGTTTTTTAGGGCCCTTGAAATAAATTTAGATACCACAAAGTCTTTACTTTGTTTTGGTCCATAAGTATTAAAGAACCTAAAAATGGTGTATTCTAAACCATATTCTTTATAGTAGGATTTTAAGAACGCTTCTCCCACATTTTTTACAATTGCATAAGGTAGGCGCGAGTTGAGGGGGGTTGTATGTTCATTTTGAGGAAACTCCACCGGTTCACCATATACCTCTGAGGAAGAGGAATAATACACTCGCTTCACCCCAGTATTTTTAGAAAGGCTTAATATATTTTTAAGTCCTTCAATGTCATCCAGCACGCTTACCGGATTCTCCAATGTTCTTTTTACTCCAACTAAAGCAGCATAATGAAAAACATAATCAAATGAAAAGGAATAAAATACTCCGGAAATATCTCTGAAATTGTTTACATCACATTTAATGAACTTAATGTTACCGTGTTTGCTGGTAGGTAGCTTTTCAATAATCCCTGTAACCAAATTATCTACTATAACAATTAGGTTTTCTTTTTTTTCTGCCAATTTTTCGGCCAGTGCACTTCCAATAAATCCGGCACCACCGGTAACTAATATTTTTACAACGTCTTTCACTTCTATCCTACTTTTAAAATTATTCTTCGAGATTTAATAAATAAGTTCCATAACCACTTTTGGTTAATGGTTGTGCAATTTTAATCAATTGTTCTTTAGTGATGAATTTCATTCGATAAGCGACTTCTTCAATACAACCGATTTTTTGCCCTTGCCGCTCTTCAATCACCTGCACAAATTGGCTTGCTTGCATGAGCGATGCAAAGGTACCTGAATCTAACCATGCAGCGCCTCTTTGAAAGATGCCCACTTTTAATTTTTTATTTAGAAGATAATGCTTGTTCACATCGGTAATTTCATATTCACCGCGTGGACTGGGTTTTAAATTTTTTGCAATTTCGATTACTGTATTGTCATAAAAATAGAGGCCCGGAACTGCATAATTGGATTTTGGCTGTGAGGGCTTTTCCTCTATAGAGATGGCGGTATTGTTTTTATCAAACTCTACTACACCATATCTTTCAGGATCAGAAACCCGATAAGCAAATACTACCGCACCATCCGGATTAGCATTTTCGCGCAACATGCTACCTAATCCACGGTCGTAAAAAATATTATCGCCCAGCACGAGGGCTACTGAATCTTTTCCAATAAATTTTTCTCCAATAACAAATGCTTGTGCAAGCCCATTCGGAATTTCCTGAACGGCATAGCTAAAAGAACATCCCAATTGTGCGCCATCGCCCAGCAAACGTTCAAAATTAGGCAAATCGGTAGGAGTGGAAATGATTAAAATTTCTCTTATGCCGGCAAGCATTAAAATAGATAGTGGATAATAAATCATTGGTTTATCGTACACCGGCATAAGTTGCTTACTCACCGCCAAGGTTAGCGGGTGTAGTCGCGTTCCGGAACCTCCGGCTAAAATAATTCCTTTCATTCGGGTTTGTTTTTAGTTTTTTGGATTTCTAGATGATCCAACTCAATGTCTTCCTCTTCATCGTATATTTGGAAAAGTGGCTCTTTTGTAAATGCTTTCATCGTTAGTCTTTTTTCAAGCGAAAGTAAAAAGCAAGGAAGTAATATTAAATTGGAACAATAAGATACCAAAAGGGTGAGGGAAATTAAAATTCCCAATGCGGCAGTTCCACCAAAACTGGATGCCGAGAAAATCCCAAATCCACAAAATAATATAATCGCCGTATAAATCATGCTCACACCGGTTTCGCGAATGGTAAGGGACACAGTTTTGGAGATGCTGAACTGATGATTCTTCAGTTCCTGCTTATATTTTGTAAGAAAATACATATTACCATCGGATGCAATCCCGAAGGCAATACTAAAAATTAATATGGTGGAGGGCTTTAAAGGAATATGAAAATAGCCCATTAATCCTGCGGTTATAATAAGGGGAATAATGCTGGGTAAAACCGAAATAATCACCATGCGAAAAGAGGCAAAGAGTGATACCATCACCAGCGAAATCAGAAATATTGCCAACAAAACACTTTCCTGTAAATTCTTGACAAGGTAATTGTTTCCTTTTAAAAACATCAAACTATTTCCGTTTAATTTCACATCAAATTTTTGTGGGTCAAAAATAGAATCCACTTTAGGTTTTATTTCTCGCACCAGCTCTTTCATCCTTATTGAGCCAACATCTGCCATTTGCAGACTCACTCGGGTGATTTGCCGATTGCTGTCAATAAAAGCTTTAAACATGCCTTGCTTTTTTTGTTTCGAATTCACAAAGTAGCTCGACATTTTGCCCAATTCCAAGCCATTTGGAAGAATGTAATATTTAGGTTCTCCGCCTTTATAAGCTTGATAGGAAAATTTAATGGCTTCAACTACCGATACCGGTTTTGAAAATTCAGGATAGGTCTTTAATTCTTTTTGGAGTTTATTTATTTTGTAAAGTGTATTGAGTGAAAGTGCAGCGCCTTTTTTCTTGGTATCGATGGTTATTTCAAATGGTAAAACCCCATGATAATTGGCTTCAAAGTATTTTAAATCAACATAAATGGGATCTTTTTTAGGTAAATCATCCACCACATATCCTATCACTTTTATGCGACTCACGCCATAAAACGAAATCAATACAAGCACCACCACGCCAATATAAATGCGACGGCGGTAATGATGCACCCAATAATCAATGCCGGATAATATTTTAGTAATGCGCTTAGCATCCAAATGACTCGTATGCTTATCCTTTGGAGCCGGTAAAAAACTAAATATGATGGGTATTAAAAGCAGAGAAGTAAGGTAAGTCCCCATCACATTTAATGCAGTAACCAGTCCAAATTCAACCAAAATTTGACTGTGCGTGAAATAAAATACACCAAATCCAATCGACGTAGTAACATTGGCAAAAAAGGTTGAAACACCTATCTTTTCAACCATGCGTGAAAGAGCCTTTATTTTATTGCCGTGTTTGTTGATTTCGGCGTGGTATTTATTCAACAATAAAATGCAATTGGGAATGCCAATAACAATAATCAGTGGAGGTATTAATCCCGATAAGGCGGTAATTTTATACCCCAACAAATAAATAGTTCCAAACGACCATATCACCCCAATGATTATCACCAATAGTGAAAATACAACGGGGTAAAAGGAGCGGAAAAAAATCGAAAGAATGACAAGTGTCACTAAAAATGCCAAGCCAAGAAATAGCACCATTTCGGAGGCGATTTTTCGCGCAATATTGGTGCGGATATAGGGTAAACCTGAATAATGTAATTCTTCTTTATGTTTCAGTTCAAAAGCGCTGGTTCTAACTTTTATCGAGTCCACAATACTCAAACGGGTTTTGGTATTGAGTTTTACTTTGTCGAAAGTAATGGCCATTAAGGTAGCATGATTCTCTTTGTTGTAGATAATTCCACTGTAAAAGGGTAAGCTATAAATAACCTTTTTAATGCTGTCAACTTCCTCCTGCGTGGTGGGCCTTTTAGTGATGATAGGGTTAAACTGAAATTGTTCGAGCGAATCGTTTGCGGATAAATTAAATAGCCTTGCCACTGAAACTACTTCCTGAATTCCATCCACTTTTTTAATGCTGTAGGTGAGGTCGTACCAGTCGTTATACTTATCGAGTTTAAATAAATCGGTATCATCAATCCCAATAACCATCACATTTCCATCCTCGCCAAATTGTTTTTTAAACTCCACATAGTTTACTGCTGCACTATCGTTTTTAGGTAATAAATGCGCAAATTCGTAAGTAATTTGAACAAAAGAAGCTTGATAGGCAAAAAATGCAGTTATGACTGCAAAAACAGAAAGTATGGTTAAACGATTACGAAGCGTGATTCGAGCGATTGCTGCCCACATAGTGTTTTGGTGTGTTTTTTTGAGGAGTTAAATGTAAATAAATTATTTTGTTCAGCTAGTCTTTTCGCTTGAATCTAATTATTCAGCCATCGAAACTGATAAGAATCATTTCAGGTGGATGTGTATCTTCGCAGCGATTCATAACTTACTAATTGAAAGCAAAATTAATTGCAGGCAGGCAACTGCTTTCAAAACTCACCATACGCAAGGCTTTAAATGCTACAAAAGTGGTATCGAGTTATTATTTATCCCGACTACGTTCAATTCCTTTTCAATGGGGTTTACCAATTAGTTTAGCCATCGAGCCAACCACTTCGTGCAATTTACGTTGTCCGGAATGCCCGAGCGGAAAGCGCGAATTTACGCGGCCTACCGGCATGTTGGATAACGGATTTTTTACAAAAACAATTGATGAGCTAAAAGGGCATTTGTTGTACCTAACTTTTTATTTTCAAGGTGAACCCTACCTCAATCCTCGTTTTTTAGAAATGGTGAAATACGCATCCTCTCGTAATATTTACACTTCTACTTCCACTAATGCGCATTATTTAAACGATGAAAATGCCCGCCAAACTGTCCTTTCAGGGCTCGATCGCTTGCTTATTAGTATTGATGGCACTACTCAGGAAACCTATGAGTCCTATCGTATTGGTGGTACACTGAGCAAAGTAATCGAAGGCACTAAGAATATTGTGAAATGGAAAAAGGAATTAAAATCCAACACTCCGCACATTGTTTTCCAGTTTCTTGTTGTAAAACCCAATGAGCATCAAACAGAAGAAGTGCAAAAGTTAGCTGATACACTTGGTGTGGATGAAGTGAAGTTTAAAACAGCACAGGTGTACGACTACGAAAATGGTAATCCTTTGATTCCTGAAAACTCGATTTTTTCGAGGTATAGGAAGAATGAAAAAGGGAAGTATGAACTTAAAAATAAACTACAAAACCATTGCTGGAAATTGTGGCATTCGAGTGTCATAACTTGGGATGGGCGTGTAGTTCCGTGTTGTTTTGATAAAGATGCAAGCCATCAATTTGGTGTGCTTAAATCCAATTCCTTTAAAGAAGTATGGCAAAATGATGCTTACAATCGTTTTAGAACAGCGTTAATGAAGTCGCGCAGTGAGATTGATATTTGTAAAAATTGTACGGAAGGAACTAAAGTCTGGGCATAAATTATCGATACAGCACAATTGTACCAAATCGCATCGCATCACTTAAAAGCTTTTTCCCTAAGGGATTAACCGCTTTAATTTCCCGCACATACACACCCGAAGGTGCCGGATAATTCATATACGTACCATCCCAAGCTTGGTTGATTTGTGTACTTTCAAAAATCAATTCTCCCCAACGGTTGTAAATGCGCATTTCAAATTCCGTGACATTGTTCCCTAAGGCTTTAAAATAATCATTCATTCCATCACCATTCGGGGAAAAAGAATTTGGAATGTACAAGTTACCACAATCTACAGTCACAAGCACTTCATCGCTCCAACTGCATAAGGCATCCGAAACGGTTAAGGTGTAAGTGGTTGTAGATTCGGGTTTGGCAATTGGGTTTAAGACGGTGGGATCGTCTAATCCATCTGATGGCGACCATAAAAACGTTGTTCCACTGCTGCTTCCATTGAGTTTAGCACCATTGGTGCAATCCGCCAAAGTATCTTTTCCGGCATTCGCACTGGGGGCCGGAAGCATGCGAACACGAATAGTATCTTTTCCACTGCACCCTGCCGAATTAGAGGCAATCACCGAATATTTTCCACCTAATGTAACAGCAATTGTTGGTGTATTTTCACCAGTTGACCATAGAACAGTTGGATAAGATGCGGAGAGCGATAATTGCACATTTTTTCCTTTGCAAAAGACAGTGTCAGTAGCTAAAATGGTAACACTAAAGCCGGTCGAAAATCCAATGGTGGTAGCTAGCGAGGTATCTTTGCAACCGTTGCTGTTGGTAACAATAACAGTGTAATTTCCAGGATTACTAACACTCAAGGTGGATGCCGTTTCTCCACTCAGAAGTGCATTGTTGAATAACCAGGCATAACTGTTAAAACCGCTTCCTGCTGATAAACTGCTTGTTCCACCGGTGCATATAGTTGTTGGGCCATTTGCAGAAATAGTAGCAGTAGGCAAAGCACTCAGGGAAACGGTTACCGGTGGAGATGTATTGGTGCAATTTCCACTTCCAATTTTAACCGAATAAGAACCGGGCGTTTTTGCCCATAAGGTTTGTTGCGTTGCGCCCGGTATATTAACATTGTTCAGTTTCCACTGATAACCTGCGCCAACAGTACTGCTCAGTAAAACGGAGTCGCCCGGGCAAAAAGCTTGAGGAGCACTAGGACTAATTTGCGGAACAGGGATAGATGAAACTGTGATATAGCCGGGTTTTGTAAGTGTAAACGTACCGCAGCCATTCGTTCCTTGCAAGGTAACTGTATAACTACCGTTTGAGACATAACAAATAAAATTGGGGCTGTAAGCTGTTGAGCTCGAAATGGGTGATGCGCCTGCAAATGACCAAAGCCATGACGTTGCCGTTCCAGTACTTAAGTTGGTGTAATTCACACAATTGCTGGGACATATTGTGGTGTCGCTTGCTATAAAAGCAGGTACCAATGGAGCACCATTTGTGGCATTAATCGACATAAGTGGAGCACAGCGTTGTTCCCAAACTGATGAACCATCACATTTTCGAGCAACACTGCAACCATTTGTTCCGGGTGTAGGCAAGTGTTCAAAAGCCGTTGAAACGTTCGAAATATTGACATTCACATTTGAACAAGCACCAGGTCCACCCGAGCTTATATTCATTGGGAAATCTCCATTGCCCCAATACACTGCGTCTACAATTGCTCCGCTACCATTAAATAATACAGTCTGCTCATCACTGTTGCTGTAGGTTCCAATGAGCGTTCCGCTTGCGCAATTACAGGTTGCTAAATTAAGATCAACAGTTCCACCTGAATTAGGACTTCCAATTACATAGTAATCATTGGCTGCTAAAATTGTACCTTGAGGAATGGTTACTGTGAATTCACCGTCAGAAAGAACGAAACAGCCAATATTTACAGGTGTTGAGCAAGTGTTATACAATTCAGTCCATTCTTCGGTGCTTGGATTACAACTTCCATCACAACTGCCCGGACCATTAATTAATATTTCATTAATTACAATGCATTGTGCCTGAACAAGGCTGCCTCCTTTGATGAAACATAAAAAAAAGATGCACTGAAAAATTAATTTAACTCGGGTCATAATGTAAGGAACAAAGTTAAACTAAAGTTCACTAAAAGGGATGATTTTTCGGTGGATGAAATGACTTAAACTAGCGCAAAAAAAAATCCGATGAAAACTCACCGGATTTTTTTTGAAGAATTCAGTTTCGATTAATAGCTCAGCACAACACTGCCATTGCTGTTGCCACTCACCCAAGTTACTTTATAACCGTAGGAACAATTAGCATTATTTGGAACTCCGTTTTGATCCACTCCAAGTGTTAGAGTAAAATCGGAATTGTTAACATGGTGCACCAGCTCACCCGAAATAGGGCGCCAAAAACCGCAATACGAATTGGAAACCCAGGCTGAATTATAATTGGTTGTAAAAGTTTGAGAAAATCGATTTACTCCCCAAGCACTCACATTGCTATAGCCATTCAATGAAGTATCACCTAAACAGGAAAAGGTAGTTTTTGAACTCGCCGGAGCATAGCTGTATTCGGTAACGTGAGCTGAATTCCAAGTTGCAGTTTGGGCATTGTCGAATTTAACTTGAACATTAAATGCGCGCTCCTTGTATTTTAAATTTGCTGTGCCCAAAATAAATCCAAGCCAATTGTTGCCATTCACGTTGGTTATTTTTTTAACTCCATTAATGGTGATGGATTTGTTATCGCTTTGACGAACTACTTTATAATTGATAAAAGTTTCAGTTAATACAGCGCCCGGATCGCTCCAATGCACACCACTTGTTAACTGTACTTTAATTTGACCAGACCTAATTCTGGATGGACTTAAACAGGAGGTAACCCCATCGAAGTTAAAGAATAATATTTTTTGTGCTAGTTGTGAAGAATCCACTGTTACACCGCAGATAGGCGTACTAGCCGGACCAGCCATGCGTCCAAATGCAGGAATGTCTTTTATATACGCATTAATATTGTCACTAACCTCGTCAGATTCATTCTTATACTTATTGGCATCGTCGTTAAATTGCTGCGTTTGCGCATCTAATTCAGGTTCCGGATCACTGTCTTTCTTTTTGCAAGACGAAATAGTTCCAAGTATCAGCAGCACAGCTATACAAATGCTTGCGCGTTGCATGTTTTTGAAATTTAATTTTCGAAAGATGCTTGTTTGTTTTTGCACGTTAGATTTCATGTTTGTTGAGTTTTTGAGTTTCACAAAAGTAAACAATTTTAAGTTTGCAAGCGATTAGGATTCAGTAGTTTGAGTTAACAATTAAATCTCATTCTAGTTACATTAACTTAAATAATTCTTATTTATTGTAAGGAGGTTATTGTAAATTTTATCTTTTTTTATCCTGCATTTTTTCCAAGCCGTATAACTCGTCTCTTAATCGTGCAGCGCTAATAAAATCAAGTTCTTTGGCCGCTTTTTCCATTTGTTTACGTGTATTTAAAATCGCCTTTTCCAATTGTTCCAGACTCATAAATTGAACTACCGGATCTGCTGCAATATCAATCTCATTGCGCTCTTCATAAGCTTTAGCGGCACGGTCAAAATTAAAATGATTGTCGGCTACCTTGGTTTGACCCATGATGGATTCGCGCGATTTTACAATTTGTTGTGGAGTAATATTGTTTTCGATGTTGTAGGCCAATTGTTTTTCACGGCGGTAATTCGTTTGGTCAATGGTGCGTTGCATGCTGTCGGTCATTTTATCGGCATACATAATTACTTTACCATTCAAATTTCGGGCAGCTCGACCTGCTGTTTGTGTAAGTGAACGGGTACTGCGTAAAAATCCTTCTTTATCTGCATCTAAAATGGCAACCAGCGAAACTTCCGGTAAATCCAAGCCTTCGCGCAATAAGTTCACACCTATCAATACGTCAAAAGTTCCTAAACGCAAATCGCGTAATATTTCCACGCGCTCCAAGGTATCTACTTCGGAGTGAATGTAACGGCATTTTATATTGAGGTTGGTCATGTACTTCGCCAATTCTTCGGCCATGCGCTTGGTCAGCGTGGTTACTAAAACGCGTTCCTTTTTTTCAACACGTTGGGCTGTTTCATCCAGTAAATCATCAATTTGATTCACGCTTGGTTTTACTTCAATAATCGGATCCAGCAAACCGGTTGGGCGAATTAATTGTTCAACGATTACCCCACCACTTTTTTCCAATTCATAATCGGCGGGAGTAGCGCTCACATAAATGGTTTGTTGAGTGAGCGTTTCAAACTCTTCAAATTTTAAAGGACGATTATCCATGGCGGAAGGTAAGCGAAATCCGTATTCTACAAGGTTTTGCTTGCGCGAACGATCGCCTCCATACATCGCTTTAATTTGCGAAACGGTAACATGGCTTTCATCAATCACCATCATGTAATCTTCCGGAAAATAATCGAGCAAACAAAATGGACGAGTGCCTTGTGCGCGCCCGTCAAAATAGCGGGAATAATTCTCGATACCGCTGCAATAGCCCAATTCACGCATCATTTCAAGATCATAGGTCACCCGGTCTTCGAGTCGTTTTGCTTCCAGGTGTTTGCCAATTTCTTTAAAATAATCAACTTGTTTCACCATATCCTCCTGAATTTGCCAAATGGCTTTCAGCATGGTTTCTTTGGTAGTAACAAATAAATTGGCAGGGTTAATCACCACTTCGGTGAAAGCCTCTATTTTCATGCCTGTCATGGGATCAAAAGATTCAATTTCTTCAATTTCATCTCCCCAAAAAACAAAGCGATACCCAAAATCTGCGTAAGCTAAAAACACATCCACTGTATCGCCTTTTACTCGGAAATTACCACGGTTAAAATCTCCTTCACTGCGCGAATAAAGGCTACTCACCAACTGATGCAAAAACTGATTTCGGGTGATGACTTGCCCTTTTTTTATTTTAATGATGTTGTTGTTAAAGTCTTCCGGATTTCCCATACCATAGATACACGAAACACTCGAAACAACAATAATGTCGCGCCTTCCGGATAGGAGGGAAGAAGTAGTACTTAATCGGAGTTTTTCAATTTCATCGTTTATGGAAAGATCCTTTTCGATGTAAGTATTGGTTGTAGGTAAATAGGCTTCTGGCTGATAATAATCGTAATAGGAGACAAAATACTCCACTGCATTTTTTGGAAAAAACTGTTTAAACTCACCATACAATTGGGCGGCAAGTGTTTTGTTGTGACTCAATACCAACGTAGGTTTCCCGGTTTGCTGAATGACATTGGCAATGGTAAAAGTTTTACCGGAACCTGTAACACCGAGCAAGGTTTGTGATTGCGCCTCATTTCTAACTCCCTCAACTAATTGCTTAATTGCTTCGGGTTGGTCGCCGGTAGGTTTAAAATCGGATGTTATTTCGAATTCCATTTTGCAAAGTTAAGGCTTTGATGGGGAAATTTAGGTAGTTTTTAAATAGAACGCGGATTAAGCGGATTGTGCGGATTGGAGCGGATTTAAAATAGTGTATGGCTACTCTTTATTCCAAATTTTCCAAGATTCCTCTGCTTGTAAATACAGCATGGTGAGCCCATTTTGGGTAAGCGCACCCTGCTCTTTTCCTTTGCGGAGGAAGATGGTTTCGTTGGGATTATAAATCAAATCAAAAAGCAAATGTTCAGGTGTAATGTAGCTGTATGGAATAAAAGGGGCTTGCGATTCGTTTGGAGACATCCCAACCGGACTGCTATTCACAATTAAATGACAGGCTTTAAAATGGTTTTCATTTAATTCATCGTAGTTAAAAACGGGCGCTTTTATGGGCATATCTTTGATCATACCGTTTCGTGATACATAATAAAAATCGATACCCAATTCTTTTAAAACAGCAGCCACCGCCTTTGCTGCACCACCTGTTCCGAGTATTAATGCACGTTGGTGATTATTTTTTAGAAATGGTTTTAAGGCATTTGAAAATCCAAACACATCGGTGTTAAAGCCAATTAATTTGGGAGTTGCATTACCATTTCGGATAATTTGAATACTATTCACAGCACCTACTTTTTTTGCGGATGCATCCAGTTCATCCAAATACGGAATCACCGATTCTTTATAAGGAATGGTAACACTCAGCCCTAACAAATTGGGCTCACTTTTAATAAGCGATTCGAATTCTGAAATAGCATTTAATGGAAATACTTTATAGCTGCAGTTGTTCCAACCTTCCTTAACGAATTTTTCAGAAAAGTAACGCTGCGAGAATGAATGAGCCAGAGGGAAACCGATTATGCCATATACTTTATTCATTGATTGCGTAAGCTAGATTATGGATGCGGTAAAACGGGAACACTTATTTTTTAGCCAATTTAGCTTTCGCAAATTCAATAAGAATGGGCAGTATGGAAACGAAAATTATTCCAAGCGCAACCAATTCAATATTTTTACGAATCCAAGGAATTTCGCCTAAAAAGTAACCGGCAAAGAGCAAGCTAAAAATCCAAATAGCCCCGCCTAAAATATCAAAGGATAAAAACTTTTTATAGTTCATTTCAGCCACGCCGGCAACGAAAGGGGCGAAGGTGCGAACAATGGGTACAAAGCGCGCCATGATGATAGTTTTAGGTCCATGCTTTTCATAAAAGCTGTGCGTCTTATCGAGGTATTCCTGTTTTACTAAATTTTTACCGCGCAATTTTAATTGCAGCATGCGTAGGCCAATTTTACGACCCACCCAATAATTGGTATTGTCGCCAATTACAGCCGCTGCAAATAATAGAAACATCAGATAAGAAATGTTTAAGTATCCCAATCGTGCAAAAAGCCCTGCAGTAAACAATAATGAATCGCCCGGCAAGAAAGGCATCACCACTAATCCGGTTTCTATAAAAATTACTAAAAATAAAATGAGGTAAACAGAAGTATTGTAGTTCGCGAAAAGCCACTCAAAGTCAAGGTGGAGGATGTGTTTAAAAAGTTCTATCACTGTTTTATTTATTTCAAATATTTATTAATAATCAAAACCAAAATTTACATTTCCCAAATCCCAAAGCAACAATCCTAATTACCAAATCCCAAATCCCAAATCCTTAATCCTTAATCCTTAATCTTTGTACTTTGTACTCACTACTCAAATCTCACTACTCAAATCTCACTACTCAAATCTCACTACTCAATACTTATTCATAGAAGTATCAATTTCATTAGCCCAAGCAAGAATTCCGCCTTTTAAATTATAGAGGTTGGTAAAACCATGTTGCGTTTCTAAAGCCTGAACTATGGCTGCCGAGCGGGCTCCACTTCGGCAGTGAATAATAACGGGTTTGTCTTTTGCAATGCGGTCCACATTGTCCATTACATCTCCCATAGGAATAAGTTCACCACCTATTTGTGCAATATCGAATTCATGTGCTTCGCGGACATCAATCAGTTGAAAATCCTGATTTTCGTCTTTCATTTTTTTTAATTCGCTAACGGTTTTTTCTTTCATGATGTTAAATTTGAGTAAGCTCTGTAGCAATTACATTTTTTAAATCGGGTAGATCAGTAACGCAAATTTCGAAAATGATTTCATAATCCAATTTTTCGTAGTGATGTGAAATGAAATCCCGAAACCGAATAATCTTTTCCCATTCTATTTCAGGATATTTTTCTTGAATGTTTGGATTTATTTGTACGATTTTTTTACAATTTTCACCAATTGCTTGCAAACGAGTAGCGATTGCATCTAGCAATATTGTCCCATATTCCGAAGCTACAAAATCGTGGGCAGTTTGAATTTCCGAGAATCTTTTTTCGCATACATTTAAATGCGTTAAAATTGTTTCTATGGAGTATTTGTAACGATCATACATAAATTAAATCGTGCTGAATGAACTCCATAAATTGTTTGGATATATGTGGACCTTGACGAACGAGCTCAATTTTCGAATTTAATTTATTTTCAAGAAACAAATTTAATCCCATTAACAGATTATACGAAGGTTTAGTAAGCGATACTAAAATATCTACGTCACTATTTACTTTCTCTTCCCCTCTGGCATATGATCCAAATAATGCAATCTCTCTTACCCCAAAATGCTTTTGGATAAAAGTTTTTTCATTTTTAATGGTTTGCAGAATTATTTCTTTGTTCATAGCGATACAAATTTACAAAAAAAATCAGCTTTATTTCAGGATGAAAACAAGCAATATATTTTTAAAACCCTTCAAATACTCCTAATCCAAATAGTGCAAAGTCAAATTTAACCGGGTCTTTTGCATCAAATGTTTTTAAAGCAGTGGTGAGTTCGGCAGTTGCTTTCCAATCGTTTTGCTTGCGCAGAAGTATACCGAGCTTGCGCGCCACATTTCCGGAATGCACATCTAAAGGACAGGATAAAACAGCAGCCGGAATATTTTGCCACAATCCAAAATCAACTCCTTTTTTATCGTTTCGTACCATCCAGCGCAAATACATATTGATGCGTTTGGCAGCAGAATTTTCGGCCGGATTGGATACATGTTTTTGCGCACGTGATGGATGCGGCAATGAAAAAAAAGTATTTCGAAAATGAATAATGGCATTTTTTAAATCGGGTTCACTTTTGTGAAATCCTTTTGTAAATGCAGCTTCTAAACCTTTATGATTTTTGTAAATGTGCTGTATTGCCAAAATAAAATAAAGCATATCCTCCCCATTAAAAGTGCGGTGCACAAATTTTTTAAAAGTGGAATAGCTCTTTTTCGATTCAGAAAAATTCAAGATAAATTCATGCGGACTATTATCCATCAACTGCATCATTTTTTTTCCGTTGTTGATGATGGTAGTGCGCTGCCCCCAAGCAATAGTGGCCACTAGAAATCCTGAAATTTCGATGTCTTCTTTTTTTGTAAAACCATGTGGAATCGAAATGGGATCACTATCAATAAAATCAATGCGGTTGTATTGCTCGTATTTTTCTTCTAGAAATTGGTGGAGGTCGGTTCGCGAAAGCTTCATTTCGCGGGTTTCGAGTTTTTAAGTTCTTCTCTTAATTGTTTAGAAGTTTTACTGCTACCATCATGGCTCCAGCCCGGAGGATTAATGAGGTAAGCAATTTTAGTTTTTAGCGGAATATCTTTGCTGAGGTCGTTTTTAAGGGCTTTCCACTCGTGAAACACTATGTCCACCGGATGGTGTGGTTGTTCTAATTTTTTGGTGAGTCCAAATTTCATGGCTTCATCGCTGTTGTCTTCGGCTTGAAAAGTGCCAAATAATTTATCCCACACTATAAATACCATACCCATATTTTTATCCAAATATTTAATGTTGCTGGCATGGTGCACGCGGTGATGCGAAGGCGTTGCCATAAAATATTCCAAGAATCCTAATTTATCAATGTATTGTGTATGGATTAAAATTCCATAAATCTGCGTAATGGAATACATCAGCATGATGTCCATGCCTTTAAATCCCATCAGCGAAAGCGGTATAAAATAAATAAAGCGATAAAGCGGTTGAAACACCGAACTGCGAAAACCTGTAGTAAGGTTAAAGTAATCGGAAGAATGATGCGTTACGTGAACCGCCCAAAAGATGCGCGAAAAGTGGTCGACACGGTGTTGGAAATAAAAGGCGATGTCTTGAAATATTAGTAATAAAAACCAATAGAGTAGGGTATTAGAGATTGCGAAAAAATGAAAGGTAAAAAAATAATTGAGCACAAATAGGCAAATTCCGCGGAACAAAACATCCAATAAAAAATTGAGTGTCATCAGATACACGTTGGTGAATGTATCTTTTGTGGCGTAGAGCTTTTTGTTGTGAATGCTGCTCATGAGCATTTCTATCCCGATAAGGATAATATATACCGGAGTAGTAATAAAGATGAGCAAGGATTCTTTGAATTCTTCGATCATAAAATTTTAGCGGTGCAAAATTACTATTTTTAGCAAAAATAAATTATGATTTTTCCCCAAGAACTGCCAATTTATCTCAATTCATTAAAGCAGGCTGTGCTTATGGATGTGAGGAGTGAAGGGGAGTTTGAGCAAGGGCATATACCCGGCGCCATAAATTTGCCTCTACTTAACAACGAGGAGCGGGCAATTGTTGGAACAATTTATAAACAAAAAGGCAATAGAGAAGCGGTTCAAAAAGGATTTGAATTGGTGGGGGGAAAGTTTGCCGACTATATTTCGAAAGCTAAAACAATCGCAATCAATAATTCAATTTCGGTTTATTGTTGGAGAGGAGGGATGCGCAGCAACATTATGGCTTGGCTTTTTACTACTGCGGGATTTACAGTACATTTATTAAAAGGAGGTTACAAAAGCTACAGGACACATGCCTTGCAAAGTTTTGAAGCGCAAAGGAAATACCGGATTTTGGGCGGTAAAACCGGTTCTGGTAAAACTGAAATGTTGCATCACCTAAAAAATTGTGGCGAACAAATAATTGATTTGGAAGCAATTGCACATCACAGAGGCTCAGCTTTTGGCGGCATTGGTCAGGAATCGCAACCCAGCAATGAGCAATTTGAAAATGAATTGTTTTGGGAACTGCAGCATTTTGATGCAGCCAAAATTATTTGGTTGGAAAACGAGAGTCGACTCATTGGTAAAAATAAAATTCCGGATGCAATATATGCTCAGATGCGCGCTGCCAAGGTGGTTGAAATGCTTGTTCCTAATGACTTGCGTGTGAAGCGAATACTTACGGAATACGGCACTTTTTCAAAAGAAATTTTAGAAGAGACTACTCGAAAGCTTGAAAAAAAGTTAGGCAACTTGCGCATGAAACAAGCAATTGAAGCCTTACACAACAATGAAATGGAGATTTGGGCTAAAATGATGTTGGAGTATTATGATGATTTTTATGCTTATGGAATGACACAACGAGCACCTGAAACTATTGCTTATGTTGATATTCCGCATGAAGGTTATGCGGATTTGGTGCAAGCTATTTTAGATCAAAGAGAAATCACAAGCTGATTAATTGGAATTATTTGGGGTGGTTTTTTTAAACACATAGTAACATAGTAACATAGTTTTCACATAGTTTTTAATCGGCTAATCGGCTAATCAGGCAATCAGCTAATCAACAAAGCAGCAAATGGGAGAAGAGAAAATTAAGCTCACACAATTTAGTCATGGCGCAGGCTGTGGTTGTAAAATTGCGCCATCGGTGTTGGAAACTATCTTAAAAAACAATGAATCTCCATTGAATTTTAAGGATTTACTGGTTGGCAATCATGAACGCGACGATGCAGCAGTATTGGATTTGGGTGATGGCACGGCTTTAATAAGCACGACTGATTTTTTTATGCCGATTGTCGACGATGCTTTCGATTTTGGAAGAATAGCTTCGGCAAATGCAATAAGCGATGTGTATGCCATGGGCGGAACCCCTTTGCTGGCAATAGCTATACTGGGTTGGCCGGTAGAGAAAATTAATCCTGAACTTGCAGCAAAAGTATTGGAAGGCAGCAGAGAAATATGCCGACAGGCGGGAATTCCATTGGCCGGCGGGCATAGCATTGATAGTTTGGAGCCAATTTTTGGACTTGCGGTTAGTGGAAAAGTGCCCATCAAAAATTTAAAAAAGAACAGCACAGCACAGGCAGGTGATTTACTATTTCTTACAAAGCCTATTGGTATTGGGATATTGGGAACCGCTATGAAACGTGGTTTATTGAGAGATGGCGATTACAAGCGATTTGTGGATACCATGACTGAGTTGAACAGCATTGGTGCGGAATTAGGAAAGCTTGAAGGAGTGCATGCTTTAACGGATGTAACCGGATTTGGTTTGCTGGGGCATTTAATTGAAATGTGCGAAGGAAGTAATTTATCTGCAGAGCTTGACAATACTAAGGTTCCTTTAATTGAAGGGATTGAATTTTACATCAATCAGTTTTGTTTTCCGGACAATACCACTCGCAATCTGAATTCCTATAAAGATAAAGTAAGTGGTATGGATGGTTTGGAGTTTATAACACTCTGTGATCCGCAAACGAGTGGGGGTTTATTGGTGGCGGTTGCGCCGGATGCTGTTGCCGATTTTAAAGCTTTGCTGAAAAGTAAGTTGCCAAATCAAATGGAACTTCAACCCATTGGAAGAATGCTTGAGAAATCGGAAACTAGTGTGAAGTTGATTTAAGTTGGAAGTAAGTTGTGAGGATTCATCAAGGGCAAATATAACCACCATGAAAATATAGTGCCTCTGAATCTGTCCCCACAACTATTTCTTACAAGGTTCCTAAAAGGAATTATCTGTAAAAGAGTTTAACTTAAAATCGGATGCAAATAACTATCACAAATCTATATAATAAAATTGGATATTTCTGAATGAGAAAAATAATTATCTGAACAGGTTTTCCTCCGAAATTTTTGTTGGCAGAATAATTGCTAGTTTTGAAAACAAATTTAAAATTTATGAAAAAAATATTTTTTACCATTTCACTCTTCGCAACTATTTTAAGTAGTTCAGCACAAAACATAGGCACCATTTTACAGCAAGCCGGTTCCATTTTAAATGGTTCGGGTGTGAGCGTTAGCAATACGGATATTGTGAATGGGCTTAAAGAAGCTCTTACTGTTGGAGCAAACAATTCTTCGAAAAAAGCAGCTGCATTTAATGGCTTTTATCAAAATCCACTTATTAAAATACCCTTTCCTAAGGAAGCAAAAGTAATGCAGGATGTATTGTTGCAAGCCGGCATGAAAAAGCAAGTGGAGAATTTTACCCGCACCCTAAATCGTGCAGCCGAAGATGCCGCCAAAGATGCCGCTCCTATTTTTATTAATGCTATTACAAGCATGAATATTGCCGATGGGGTGAGTTTATTAAAAGGTGGTGATAATGCGGCAACAGAGTTCTTAAAAGGAAAAACAAGTGCAGAATTAAAAGCAAAATTTTTACCCGTGATTCAAAGTTCCTTGAAAAAAGTTAACATAACAAAGTATTGGAATCCCCTCGTTACGAAGTACAATAAAATTCCAATGGTTCAAAAGATGAATCCTAATTTGGAAGATTATGTTACTACAAAAGCGTTAGAGGGTTTATTTAAATTGCTTGCAGAAGAAGAATTAAAAATTCGTAAGGATCCTTCTGCACGTATCAGTGATTTACTTAAAAAAGTATTTGGATAGACTTCGGGTTTAGCGAATCGTTAATACATCTTTTTGCCATTCAATGGTATCGCTTTCGCAAGAAATATGGTGTTTTGTTACTCCTTTATCCGCTAAAAAATCGGCAGAAGTATGCACCGGAATTTGAATGTGAACATTTTCGGCCAAGTGTTCTACACCGTTAATCAGCACCCGCCAATAAAGACGGTTATCGTTACAATCGGTATTGTATCTTAATTTAATAGAGTACTTTTTCATAAGGTAGTGCTTTTATTATCAGCCGCAAAGGTAATCAGCTTCTAAAACAAAACAACCCGCTCAGCAAAATGCCAAGCGGGTTGTTACATTTAATTAGATACTATTAAACACCGGAGAATACATTCATTTCAACATCCGATTTCAAGCTTGGTTTTACGGTCATTACCGGAATTTTAGAGTGATTTACCACTTGTTGTGCAAAAGTGCCCATGAGTAAACCGGTTAACTCATCTTCCTGTTCGGTCATGATAACGATGAGGTCGGCATTCAGTTTTTCGGCATGCTTTAATGTTAAGCTGGCTATGTTTTCGCCTTTCATAATTTCGGTGGTGTGTGAAACACCATGGCGCGTAATGTATTCTTCCACTTGCTTTAGTTTGGCCATAAACTTTTGGCGAATGTCCTTATAATTTAAAGTAAGAATTCCGGCAATGTGAATTTTAGAATCGTAGTGTTTAGCAAGCTCCACCGCAAAGCGCACTTTTTGGCGGCTTGCAGGTGAATTATCGATAGGTAATACAATATCGTTAAATCCAACTTTGGTAGAATGCACTTGTACCGACATTACAGGACATTGCGCTTCGGTAACAACTCTGAAGGCATTACTTCCCATAAAGAATTCCTCAAAACCTGAAACACCGTGTGTTCCCAAAATAATAATATCAGAGTTGGTTTCGTTGGCAGCTTCCACAATTTTTTTAGCAATTTTACCTGCTTTCATTAGGATTTGCACATCGCCACCGGTTTGGTGTTTTACGCCTTCGGCCAATTCACTCAGTTTTTGACGTATCATTTTATCGTCATCTCCATCTTCTCCTTTTTTACGGATATCAATTTTAAACGAAAACTTTTCAACCACGTGAATTAAAACAATATCTGCTTTAAACAGTTTTGCCATAAAGGTGGCATGGTCAAGGGCAAGCAAAGCTGTCTCCGAAAAATCAACCGGAATCAAAATTCTTTTAATACTGAAATTTTCCATAAAGCGCTGGTTTTAGTTATTTATTCAATTAGGATTTACTAGGGGTACAATACTGAACATTGGAATCTCTATATTATTCATAATGCTTTGCGCAGATGCACCTATTCGGTTTGCTCTACCGGTTTCGTGTCGGGTTATTATCATCACCATTTCACTTTTAATTCGATGTGCATAATCGGCAACAATATCCGACATATTTTCGTGACCTTTAATGATGCGAATGATTTCGGCATTGCACACTATATTATTGAGTTCAATTTCTCTAACAATTCCTGCTAACTGATGCGTTGCTGCATTAACTCTTAATTCATCGCATTGCGGTAAAACTGAAATTAAATTCACAATTGCACCCTTCCAAGATTTAGCGAGTTCTATTGCTTTAATTACTTTTTGACTGAATGCTTTTGATAAATCGATGGGCAAAATAATGGATTTAAAATCGCCCGAGTTAATTTTATTTTTCACGGTAACAACCTGACATGGGGCTTGCTTTATTACTTCCATAGCATTGCTCCCGATGTGCTTGTTTTGATTTGATTTTATTTCGTTAAAACCCATTACAATCATATTACTGTTGTGCTGTTTTTGAGTTTTAATTATTTGATCCGCAACTTTGCCAATTTCGATTCTACAATAAACGATTTTTTTTGAAATTCCAAGTTCTGCTTCAACGAATTGTTTTAATTTATTGTCGATTTTTTGAAAAAGTGCTTCCTGTGAGGAAACTTCAAATAAGTGCTGGCTCGAGTTTTCGTCTTCAATTACATGAAGCAGTGTGATTTCAGCATCGTACAACTGCGCAATGCGGCAAGATTGGTAGAATGCAGCAACAGATTGTTCTGAGAAATCAGTAGGAACAAGTATCTGAAATTTTGACGAAGTCATTTATTTTAGATAGTTTTGAAGAGGTACAAATATAACGTAAATAAACTGCAATGAGCAAAATTCCAGAATCAGAATTAATAATAAATCCGGATGGAAGTATTTTTCACCTCCATTTGCATCCCGAAGATATTGGAAACACTATTCTTTTAGTAGGAGATCAAGGTCGTGTGGAAATGGTTTCTAGCTATTTTGACAAAGTAGAAGTAGTGAAACAAAACCGCGAATTTGTGACACATACCGGTAACTTTAATGGCAAGCGAATCAGTGCCATTAGTACCGGAATTGGTACTGATAACCTGGATATAGTAATTAACGAATTGGATGCATTAGTTAATATTGACTTAAAAACCAGGGAAATAAAACCGAATTTATCCTCATTAAATTTAGTGCGCATCGGAACATCGGGAGCACTGCAACCCGAAATTGCTGTAGACAGCTATGTGCTTTCTGAATATGGATTAGGAATGGATGGATTGATGAATTTTTATGCTGCTTCAGAACACTACGAAACAGAAATTACCGCCGAATTTATTAAGCAAACCGGATGGGCAGCTCCACTAAATACGCCTTATTTAATAAAGGGTTCCGAGCAACTTTTCGCGAAACTAAAAAAGGATTGCCATACCGGAATTACTGCAACTGCCTGCGGGTTTTATGGACCTCAGGGCAGAGAGTTACGCTTAAAGGCCGCTGTTGAGGGTTTAAATGAAAAGCTAACCGCATTTGATTATAAGGGATTGAAAGTCACAAACTTTGAGATGGAAACATCGGCTTTGTTTGGCTTGTCGAAGAGTTTAGGTCATCAGGCTTCTACTGTGTGTGCTATTATAGCAAACCGAATTCTAAAACAGTTCAGTAAGGATTATAAGAAGACGGTGAATAAGTTGATTGAAAAAACCTTGCAAGACCTCACGAAGTAAACGATATATTTCTTTATTTTAGTCGAAACAAAGCAACCGATTTTTATGACGAAGACGGAGGTGAATGCCCTGATTAGTTTGCTCGATGATCCTGACGAAAAAATCTTTAATGAAATTAAAGAGAAAATAAAATCAATCGGAGCGGAAGTAATTCCACTCTTGGAAAATGCTTGGGAAACTTCATTTGATTCCTTGCTTCAAAACCGCGTTGAGAATTTAATTCATACCATTCAGTTTGATGAAATTAAAAAGGACTTAAGTATTTGGAGTCAGTCGGGTGGACATGATTTGTTGGGCGGTGCCATCTTAATTGCCAAATACCAGTATCCCGATTTAAATGAAAAGCGCCTGCGCGCACACATTGATCAGATTCGCAACGATGTGTGGTTGGAATTGAATGCCAATTTAACCGCTTTAGAAAAGGTGCGGGTTATAAATCATATTTTTTTTGATGTTCATTCTTTCAGTGGTAACACACAAAATTTTCATGCACCTCAAAATTCCTATATTAACAATGTGATGGAAAGTAAAAAGGGAAATCCTTTATCACTTTCTATTTTATATACCATTATTGCGCAAGGTTTAAACATACCTATTTTTGGAGTAAATTTGCCCGAACATTTTATTTTGGCGTATATTGAGGAGAGTTCTCGATTGCCTATTCTGGCAGGGAATCCAAGCCCTAAGGTTATTTTTTATATTAATCCATTTAGCAAAGGTTCGGCGTTTAGCTACAAGGAAATTGATTCCTTTTTGAAGCAATTAAAACTAAAGCCCGACAAGATGTATTATGAGCCCTGCTCTAATGCGGACATGATTTCGCGTTTGATTCGCAACCTTATTTTTTCGTTTGAAAAATTGGGCTATCCCGACAAATCGAGAGAAATGCAAATTTTGCTTGGATGTTTGAGTGCATGATTTGCGGCTTTGTTCCTAGCGAATGATTTTTCCAATTGTTTGAAAGATAAGTTGAATATCTTTCCAGAAATTTTTCTCTTCAATGTATTTGAGATTCAATTCTAATTTTGCGGGAAATATGGTTTCGATGTAAAATTTTTCAGGGTCCTCAGCTTTCGCCAATAATTCGCTTTCATCGGAATACTTTATCGAAGCCAAATCCGTAATTCCTGGTTTAACCGATAGCACTTTTATTTGTGCAGCCGTATACAAATTCACGTATTTGCGCACTTCTGGCCGTGGACCTACAAAACTCATATTCCCTTTAAACACGTTAAATAATTGTGGTAGTTCATCCAGTTTATATTTTCGGAGGGTGTAGCCAATTTTAGTTACTCGATTATCTTTTGCGCCAACGGTGAGTAATCCAAGCTTATCAGCACCGCTGCGCATAGTACGAAATTTATAGATGAAGAAATTTTGGTTGTTTTTTCCAACACGTTCCTGCAAGTAAAAAATTCCTCCAGGCGAATCCAAGCGGATTAAAATTGCAATACAAATTAGTACGGGAGAGAGTAACAGTATCCCGAGGAGCGAAAAAGCAATATCAAAAATACGTTTGATCATTCAGTAAAATCAATCATTTACAAAGGTAAGAGAATAGGATACGCTTATTTTTGAAGAATGGCTTCCACGCCACTTATCAAAGCATTAGCAACTTCTTCCACTTGCTCATCTGTTAAATTATAAAAGACCGGCAAGGTAATTTCGTTTGCAAAATGAGCATAAGCATTGGGATAGTTTTTAATGTCGTAGCCTTGATTTTTATAAAAGCTCAGCATAGGCAAAGGAATAAAATGCACATTCACCGATACATCTTTATTGAAAACTTCTTGCATGATGGCATCGCGTTGTACTTCACTAATTCCGTTTATCCGCAAAGGATACAAGTGGTAGCAAGATTCGGTTTTATCAGTTGGGATTTCATGAACCGGTAAATTTGCCCAAGCATATTTAACGAGTTTTTGATTGTATAAGTTAACGATGTGTTTTCTTCTTTTTAGGGTATCGCTGTCGTATCTTTCGAGTTCAATCAAACCAATGGCAGCACACATATCTGTCATGTTGCATTTGTAGCCGGCTTCGACAATGTCATACTTCCAATTTCCTTTTTGCATTTTGGCTAATGCATCTTTGTTTTGGCCGTGAAGGGAACTGATACACAATTGTGCATAAATAGCTTCATTGTCGAAAGGGGCAGGTAAATTAAGGGCTACTGCGCCACCTTCGGCAGTGGTTAAATTTTTTACTGCGTGAAATGAAAATACGGATACGTCGGTTAAACTACCTGATTTCTTTCCTTTGTAAACCGCCCCAACCGAATGCGCTGCATCCGCTAAAACCAATATTCGACCGAGATTTTTTTGTTCTTCTGTTGCAGGTTTGAATTTACTTCTCACTTCCGCTTTTTGAACCAATGCATTTATGGCGTCAAAATCGCAAGGCATGCCTGCAAAATCAACAGGCATTATCACTTTGGTTTTGGAGGTAATTGCTTTTTCAATTTCGGCAACGGAGATTAAAAAATTAGTTGGGTTCACATCCACAAAAACCGGTTTTGCACCGCAATGCATCACCACATTTGCAGTGGCAGAATACGTGTAAGCCGGCAAAATTACTTCGTCACCTTCTTTCACGCCAAACCAACGTAACATTATCTCTAGCCCGGCAGTAGCAGAGTTTAAGCAGATGGTGGATTTATTTCCGCAGTATGCTGTGAGTTGTTTTTCGAACAGTTTTGTTTTTGGACCGGTAGTAATCCAGCCTGATTTAAGTGTTTCGACAACGGCATCAATAATTTTTTGGTCGATGCGAGGAGGGGAGAAGGGGATCATAATTTTTTTGAAGCGAAATTAATCAAATCTTTATTTGAGGTAAAAAATAAGAAGGATTGAAAAAAGGAAATAAAAATCACACCGGCTTCAGCTTCAAACATGGATTCGGTAAGGCAATTCAGCATGACTATCAAGCTAAAAGCGAGAAATAAATAATTTTTTTGTTTCCAAGAAACAACTATTGGAATAAAAAAATAGGCAAGTAGGGCAACAAAACCCACATATCCCAATGCAACACCGGTTTGTAAAAACTGATTATGTGCATTTAATTTATGTTCTAAAGCACCTGTGTATCCAAGTCTTTCATAGTGTTTAAACAGCTCATCTTTTACATCTCCTGTGCCTACGCCCAAAAAACCATTTTGTTTGAAAGCATCAGCTGCAGCATGCCAAACTAACACCCTCACGGCATTGCTTTCCGAATCACTCTTGTCAATATTGTCAGCCGAAAGCGTATGAAGCGTGTTTTGAATGCGCGCTTCCAATTCGGGAATAGATTTGATGAGTATGAATGTGCTACCAATAGTTAAAAGTAACAAGGCTATACCTGTTTTGTATCGACCGGTTTTAACAATAAAATGAATGCCAAATCCTATGAAAATTAAAACGGTTGAGAGCAATGCGAGTTTAGAGGAGAGTAAGAAAATTATTACAACTAAAAGGGCTATCAAAACGACTTTTAAGTATATTGGAAGTTTAAAAATTTGTGGAGAAAGAAGAAGTAAAATAACTAGGTTAATTGCCAAGCCAAAATAGCTGGGGTGCAGGAAATATGAAAAATCAACATAAAAAAAGTAATTGAGACCTTGAATAAAATAAAAATAACAAGCCCGCATCACCAAGAAAAGTGAAGCGCTAACAACTCCAATTAACAAAGCCAATAAAACGGAATTTCTTTCACCGGATCTCCAATTCGTTGTAGCAAAAATTAAAGGAAACAGGAGCAAGGAGAGTTTAGTTTGCAAATCGGCAAGGCCATAATGTATATTGGTGGTATAACTCATCCCAACTAAATAAAGCAAGTATGGCGCAATAAATAGAAGTAATATCGCTTTGCTTTCGATGGAAGTAAAACGTGTTTTAAAATTTCCTTCACTCAGCCAGTTAACAACTAATAAAATAATTATAACCGGTACCAGCAATTTAAAGGAAAGTAAAAAGGCAATGGCACAACACAAATAAAAATGCAAATTTTTATGCAAGGCACTTTTATTCATTTGTATGTTGATTTAAATAATTCCAAAATTTTTCAGCAATGATATCGCGTGTAAATTTTTGCTTTACATAGTTATAGCCATTTTCGCCGTAACTTTTTAGTAAGTGTTTATTCTCAAGGAGTGTAATTATTTTCTGCGAAAGGTCGAAGGCGTTTTCGGGTTCAAAGGCGAGTCCGCAATTTCCTTCGTCAATAAAAAGGGTTTTGGCTTCGCCTTCTACACCAAGTAAAATGGCTTTTTTCATAGCAAGGTTTTCAAAAATTTTGGATGGAATGGCGCCTTTAAAAAGATCTAATTTTTTGAGTGGAATAATGGATACGTCGCTTGCTTGAACTATTTCAGGCATTTCAATTTTAGTTACAGCATCAAAAAAGTAAACATTGCTTAAAGATTTTTCGGCTTTTAATGCAAGTAGTTTATCTTTTTCAGGACCACTGCCCACAAGAACAAATTTAATTTGAGACACATGTCTTAAAGTATCAGCAGCATTTAGTATAACTTCCAGGCCTTGGGCATGACCAATGATTCCGGCATAAATCAAAATAAAGTCATCCTCCAAAAAGCCTTGTTTCTTTCGCCAGTTTGAGCTACTGTTTTCAAAATTATAAAAACTTAAGTCTACCCCATTTGGCAGCCAATACACATTTTTTTTCGGAAAGCGTCCTTGTATATTGACAACAATTCCTTGCGTTTGACCGGTAATTAGAGAAGATTTTTTGTATAAGAACTCTTCTAATACAGTAGCTGCATTTAAAAAAGTTTTATTGGTTACAAGTCCTAATTTTTCAGCACTTTCAGGCCACAAGTCGGAAACATTAAAAATGAGTTTGGAGCCTTTTATTTTTTTTAAGAGGTAAGCAGAAATGCCTAGAAACAAGGGAGGACTTTCACAGAGTAAATAATCGTGCCTCTTAAGTTTAAAAAGTCCAATCCAAAAGGATGAAAAAACAAATGAAAAATAGTTTAAAAGGCGCAGCAAAATGGATTTGCTTTTACTCACAAAAATCCAAGCACGATGAACCCGAATATTCTCGATTTCTTCCTTACAATAGAATTTGCCTTTGTAATGGCTTTGAATCACCATTTGCGGATAATTGGGCATGGCAGTTAAAACTGTTATTTCGGCACCTTTACGTTGCAAACGAACAGCTAACTCAAAAAGTCGGTTTTGAGGCGCACCTACTTCAGGAGGAAAATACTGGGTGAGGATAACAATTTTCATAGCCTTTCTGAATCAAATACAAATAAGAGAAAAATTGCTCAGATATAAAATTTACCTGTTGGTAATATGTATTTCCTTATGTGGCTAAATTTTTAAGCAGACATGATAAATATCACGTAGAACTATTGATACGTAGTTTAATTTTATAGTCGAATTTAATAAAACCATCAGCACTCGTGTGTTTTTTACCCAAGCATCTAGTTTCTAAAGGAAAGCAATTTCTCCTCCAATCTTTTGTCACATTATTTTTAGGTCTATCGTCCTCAATTTTTGTAAAGACAGCCACTGCACAGTTTATCACTACACCAACAGCCACTTCACTAAGTGGTGAGAATACTACCAAAGCAGATGTATTCTCTTCATTAGGCGAATTTATTGAAAATGTTGGGCAATATGGAAATGATATGCCCAACTATGCAACTATGGGTAAAATTCAGTACGGTTATGAAGGCTTTGAAATGCCGGTTTTGTTTACGTCTAAAGGAATCATTCATCTGCAAAGAAAGCTTGTAGGCCCAAGTGAAGAGGAGCGAGAAGCAGCGGAACGAGAAGAAAAAAAATCGGGCAAGAAAGGCACAAAAGAGGAGGAGTTGGAACAATTAAAAGCCATAGACCGCACGGTGGTGATGGAGTGGTTGGATGCAAATCCGGATTGTGAAATTATTACTTCAACACCTGAAACGGCTTATCATACTTACGGTTTCTTAACTAGTAAGGCGAAAGGGTACAAAAAAATTACCTATGCTAATTTGTACGATGGAATTGATGTGGAGCTTTCTTTGGATCCAAGTAAAGCTGCCGGATTTGAATATAAAATTATAGCACAAGCCGGTGCGGATATAAGTAAAGTGAAAATGAAATATGCGGGTGATGTAAAAAAAATACGCATAAATGCTAATGGAGATTGCATCGTTAAATCGGATTTCGATAAGATTAGCATTACTGCTCCAATTGCTTTTTACAAAAATCAATCTATTGCCACTGAAACCCTTAAAGTGAAGTTCAATTTGAATGATAAAGTGCTATCCTTTGAATTTCCAGATTCTTATGATCACAGCAAAGCACTGGTAATTGACCCATTTGTGAGTTCTACTGCAACGCTAACCGGGGCAAATTTGGGTAAAGCTAAGGATGTTGATTTTGATTATGCAGGTAACGTTTATGTTACCGGTGGTGGAGATGGTACCGTATATAAGTTGGCAAAATTTGACGCAACAGGTGCATTGCAATGGACATTTAACGGTTCGATGACCTTGCCTACTTGGAGTTTTGGTACTTATTATGGGGGATGGGTGGTGGAAAAAACCACTGGAAATGTTTATCTCGGTCAAGGTTTTGCACCCGGCGGCGGATTTCGAATAATACGAATGAGTACTACCGGCTTGTACGATAATTATGTGAGCACAGCCAATCCAAGTTTTATGGAGAATTGGAAAATGTATTGGAATTGCAACTTTGGTTCAGCCCAATTATTAATTGCAGGTGGTGGAACAAATTCTAATATAAATATGGGGGTTTGCACACCACCCTCTACTGTTGTGAGTTCAAATAATGTTACGGGGATTGCATATTCCGGCTCCACAGGATGGGCGCAGGATATGGTGGATTTAATCATTGATCCTTTGAACAATGAGATGTACACCATGTATGCTTCCCTAATTGGGACTACTTCTCTTACAAATAAGATATATAAGAATACCGCTCCTTACAGTGGTGCTTCTGTTTCATGGAGTACTCCATCCGGGTACACCGCAGTGCAAGAAATTCAAAATAGGCCTTATTTGGCAGGACCTCAAATTGATAACTCAGCAAATATTCTGGCAGTTAATTCATCTTACTTTTTTTATTGGGATGGGAAAAATTTGAAGGCTTTTGATAAAGCTTCCGGCTCAGGAATTGGAACACCGATTACGATTGCGGCAAACGGCTCGTTGATGTGTGGAGGTATAATTGCAGATGAATGTAACAATGTGTTTGTTGGTTCAACCAATGGCGTAATAAAAGTATATAATTTTAATGGCAGCACTTTTAATGATGCCGCTGCCGCAGATATTGTCATTCCCGGTTTTGGAACTGCATCTGTTTACGATCTTGCATATTACGAATCACAAAAGTTACTTTATGCCAGTGGAAATGGATTTGTGGCATCGTTTGATGTGGCTTCTTATGCGTGTACAAATGTTACCTACAGTATACTCACCAATCCTAATTGTGCCACACTTTCGGTTACCTCATCAATAAGCCCTGCACCACCGGTAAGTGCCACTGTTACTTATACCTTGTATTCAGGAACCACTCAATTAGCATCCAATACAACAGGCACATTTAATGGTTTGAGTCCCAATGTGACTTATACTATAAAGGCATTTATTAATTTAGTTTGCAGTGGAATTGTTTCAGTAACCAATTTTACTTTACCCGGACCTACTATTGGAATTGTAAGTGTTAATACTACTTGTGGAAATTCAACCGGTTCTATTACAGCAAGTGGATCACTTGGAACCGCTCCATATAGTTATAGTAAAGATGGTGTTACATTTCAAGCAAGCGGGGTGTTTTCTGGTTTAATTGCAGGAATTTATACAATAACTGTAAAGGATGTAAATGGGTGTTTCAATACCAAGCAAGTTACCATTTTAAATTCGAATGGGCCAACTGTTACCTGCGTTAAAACAGATGCAATTTGTGGAACTAATAACGGAACTGCAACAGCGACGGGAGTAGGCGGAGTGGCACCGTTGGAATATAGTGTAAATGGAGGTGTAACTTATCAGAGCAATAATTTCTTTACCGGTTTAGTTGCGGGTACGTATACATTAACTGTTAAGGATGCAAACAACTGTTCCAATGCAGTGAATTTTACCGTTAATAATTTACCGGGACCACAAGTAACAGCAATACCTTCGGCTACATTTTGCAATAGTAATAATGGAAGCATAAATGCATACGGAAGCGGGGGAGCGTCACCCTTGCAATACAGCATAAACGGAAACGTTTACCAAAGCAGTGGTTTGTTTACCGGTTTGGCACCAGGAGCTTACACCGTTACGGTGAAAGATGTAAATGGTTGTTTGAGCACTATCGGTGTAAACATACCCAATTCACCGGCGCCTACTGTTTCAGGTGTTGCAACTGCTGCTACATGCAATAATTCAAATGGAAGCATAACTGCAACCGGAGTGGGAGGAACAGCTCCATTGCAATTCAGTGACGATGGAATTAATTTTCAATTGAGTAATTATTTTTATGGTTTAACAGCAGGTGTTTACACCATTACTGTTAAGGATGCAAATAATTGCACGAGCACTGCAAGTGTTACAGTTACCAATTCTTCGGCACCATTGGTTACAGTAACTTCCACTTTATCCTCCTGTGCCGCAAATACAGGAACTATAACAGCAAGTGGCTCCGGGGGTTTTGGAGCATTACAGTATAGTATTAATGGTATCACTTTTCAAGCAAGTACTTTATTTAGTGGATTAGGTGCCGGAATGTATACGGTATTGGTTCGAGACGCAAATGGTTGTTTGGCAGCAGCTATTGCGGTTATTGGAAATACTGCCGCACCTACATTAAGTTTGGTTGTAACACCAACTGCATGTGCAGGTAGCAACGGAATTATCACAGCCAACGGAGCCGGCGGAACTCCACCATTGCAATACAGTAAGGATGGGATTACTTTTCAAGCAAGTGGAACGTTTTCAGGCTTAAGCACCGGACCATATACCATTTTGGTAAAGGATGCAAATGGATGTACTGCCAGCGCGTCCGCAACCATGACCAATGTGGCGGGATTATCTGTTACTGCAAGTAATGTTTCCTCCGCTTGTTCATCTAATACCGGATTTATTAATGCATCGGGAATTGGAGGTGCAGCGCCATTGCAGTACAGCATTAATGGGGTTACTTTTCAGGCCAGTCCGTTGTTTACAAATTTGGGTGGCGGAACTTATACGATTACAGTTAAGGATGCAAATGGCTGTAAGGCAACCACAATAGTAGACCTCATTGTATCGGCTCAGCCTCAAATTTCTGCAACGGCAATTGATGCCAATTGTACTTCAAGCAATGGAATTATAAATGCAATTGGAAGTGGAGGAACAGCGCCACTTGAGTACAGCATTAATGGTATAGCTTATCAAAGCAGTCCTGATTTTTTAAATGTTGCAGCTGGCGTTTATACTGTTTATGTGAGAGATGCTGCAAATTGTATTCAAACTACTTCGGTTACGGTTAATAATGTGGGAGCTGGCCCAGGGATTACAAGCTTTACTTTAGTGGGCAAAGATGCTTATATCTGCAATGGCAGCCTTGGAAAAATAACAAATCCAAAGGTGAATGGTGCTACCTGCGGTTCTTGTAGCTATAGTTTGGATGGTGGTGCCTTTATTCCTAATGCAACACAATTGTTTTTAAATGTAAGTGTTGGCGTGCATACCGTAACGGCTATGGATGTAAATGGATGTACCAAAACAATATCCGTAACAATTGGAATTCCTGCAAATTCTACTGCATCTGCTGTTGTTACAGGAACTGCATGCAATACCAGTAATGGTCAAATTGTTCTTACCGGCATCGGTCCTAATTCGCCTTACCACGTGAGTATGAATGGTATTGGCGGACCATGGATTACATTCGATCCAAGCACTACGTTTACCGGGCTTGCTCCCGGTGCTTATACATTTATACTAGCGGATGATGAGAGTTTTGATATTGGTCCACCCATCGATCCGGGTGGATGCTTAGATACTATAACTGTTATAGTACCTGCCATAGGTGGTCCAACAATTGTTCTTTCTGAATCGGATGGAACGTGTGATTTAAGTGATGGAAGTATTTCGGCATTAGGAAGCACAGGAATCGCGCCGCTTATGTATAGTATTGATGGCGGTGCAAACTACCAAAGTTCGGAAGATTTTTATAATCTATCGGCAGGTACTTATACTGTAATTGTGCAAGATGGTAGCGGATGTGAAAGCTCCATGAATATTACTGTTGGTAATACAGGAGGACCGCAAGTCAGTGCCAGTGCGACTACAGCAACCTGTGGTAATTCAAATGGTACCATTACAGCAGTTGGTAGTGGAGGTACTGCCCCGCTTGAATACAGTATCAATACTACCGTTTTTCAAGCTTCTCCAAATTTTACGAATGTTAGTCCGGGCGCTTATACTGTTTATGTAAAGGATGCCAATGGATGTTATGGAACGGATGCAGTGGTAGTTACAAATACTGCAAAACCTAAAGTAACTGCATATGCAGTGTCGGCATCCTGCAATAGCAGTAACGGTGCATTGATTGCGGTTGGTACTCTTGGCACCGCACCTTATCAATTTAGTATAGATGGTGTAACTTTTCAAAGTAGCACCATGTTTAGTAATTTGGCAGCTGGCGCATATACAATCACAATTAAGGATGCAAGCGGTTGTTTAAGCACTACCATTGCTTCAGTTCCTAATATTCTTGCACCAACAGTAACCTTGGTTATGACACCCTCAAAGTGTTTTAATGCCAATGGATCTATTACTGCAACAGGAGTTGGAGGAGTGGCACCTTTGCAATATAGCATTGATGGGATTACTTTTCAAGCAGCAAACGTGTTTTCAAATTTACTTTCCGGTAGCTACACAATCACTGTTAAGGATGCAAATGGTTGCCAGAGCACCAAAAATATAATTGTTACAAATACCTTAGGGCCTCAGGTACTTACTGCAACTTTTGTGAATTCGAGTTGCGGTAACCCAAATGGAAGCATTACAGCTGCCGCTTCTGGTGGTGTGGGACCACTGAGCTACTCTATCGATGGGATTACTTTTCAAGCAGGAACCACATTTAGTGCACTTGCTGCCGGCACTTACACACTTACGGTTAAGGATGCAAATAATTGTTTAAAAACAACAACAGTAACTTTAATTAATTTACCGGCGCCTAGTATCACACTTAGTGCAAGTCCCTCATCCTGCTTTGCCAATGATGGCACAGTAACAGCCATACCCACTGGAGGAACTGGAGCTTTAACATATAGTAAGAATGGCGTTTTATTTCAAATTTCACCGGTGTTTACCGGTTTAGCACCAGGCCCTTATACAATTACAATTAAAGATTCAAAGGGTTGTACAGCTACAGCAACAATTAATGTGGGTAGCTTATCAGGTGTAGCCGTTAGCGGAATTGCAACACCGGTTGGTTGCCTTGGACCTACAGGAAGCATCACAGCAAGTGGGCTTGGTGGCGCAGCTCCCTATCAGTTTTCGTTGGATGGAATAACGTTTCAAGCGAGTAATGTGTTTAATGGATTGGCAGCAGCCACTTATACAATTACCATTAAAGATGCTAACAATTGCATTGCGACTTCACTTCCTCTAGCTATTTCTAATTCTAGCGGAGCAACAGTTACTGCAGTGAGCACAGCAAGTATTTGTGGAGGTTCAACTGGAACTGTTACAGCTACAGGTATTGGTGGTACTGCTCCCTACCAGTTTTCACTGGATGGAATAACTTATCAGGCAAGTAATGTATTTACAGGTTTAGCTCCTGCAGGTTATATTGTTTCAATAAAGGACGCATCCAATTGTATCAACACAAGTCCTGCTGTTATAGTTGCAAATTCGATTGGTGCTGTAGTAAGCGGAGCCATGTCTCAAACCACTTGCGGATTAAATAATGGAAGCATAACAGTAAGTGGTGTGGGAGGTGCTACACCTTATCAATATTCAATTAATGGAGTTACTTTTCAGGCAAGCAATATTTTTAATGGTTTATCGGTTGGAACTTATATTCTTACCATTAAGGATGCAAATAATTGTATTACGAATTCACCAGGTGTTAATGTTTCCGCAGCACCTCTTGGCACTGTTGCTGCAGCCGGTGTTGACCAGCTAAATCTTTGTGCAGTTACTTCCACTTCACTTACAGCGAATACAGCAACAGTAGGAACCGGACAATGGTCGATAGTAAGTGGCGCCGGCGGAGCATTTGCTTTAAATACAAATCCAACAACAACCTTCACGGGCACACTGGGAACAACTTATGTATTGAGATGGACCATCAGCAACGCGCCTTGTGCTGCAAGTAGCGATGATGTAACCATAACTTTTAATGCCAACCCAAGTGCAGCGGTTGCAGGCGCAGATCAGTTAACACTTTGCGGAACAACCACAGCAACATTAGCAGCGAATGTACCAACCACAGGAACCGGACAATGGTCAATAGTAAGTGGAGCCGGCGGAGCATTTGCATTAAATACAAATCCAACCACAAGCTTCACAGGCACACTCGGAACAACTTATGTATTAAGATGGACCATCAGCAATGCGCCTTGTGCTGCAAGCAGCGATGATGTAACAATTACATTTAATGCCAACCCAAGTGCAGCGGTTGCGGGTGCAGATCAGTTAACACTTTGCGGAACAACAACAGCAACTTTAGCAGCGAATACGCCAACTGTAGGAAGCGGACAATGGTCAATAGTAAGTGGCGCCGGCGGAGCATTTGCTTTAAACACAAATCCAACCACAACATTCACAGGCACACTGGGAACCACTTATGTATTGAGATGGACCATCAGCAACGCGCCTTGTGCTGCAAGTAGCGATGATGTAACTATAACTTTTAATGCCAACCCAAGTGCAGCTGCAGCCGGAGCGGATCAGTTAACCCTTTGCGGAACTACAACCACAACTTTAGCTGCAAATACGCCCACAGTAGGAAGCGGACAATGGTCGATTGTGAGTGGCGCCGGCGGAGCATTTGCTTTAAATACAAATCCAACAACAACCTTCACGGGCACACTGGGAACCACTTATGTATTGAGATGGACCATCAGCAATGCATCTTGTGCTGCAAGCAGCGATGATGTAAGCATAACATTTAATGCTAACCCAAGTGCAGCAGCAGCAGGTGCTGATCAGCTAACATTATGCGGAACAACTACAGCAACTTTAGCAGCGAATGCGCCAACCACAGGAACCGGACAATGGTCAATTGTAAGCGGAGCAGGAGGAGCATTTGCATTAAATACGAATCCAACAACAACCTTCACGGGCACACTGGGAACAACTTATGTCTTGAGATGGACCATCAGCAATGCGCCTTGTGCTGTAAGTAGCGATGATGTAAGCATAACATTTAATGCCAACCCAAGTGCAGCAGGAGCAGGTGCTGATCAGTTAACGCTTTGCGGAACAACCACAGCAACATTAGCAGCGAATGTGCCAACCACAGGTACCGGACAATGGTCAATTGTTAGTGGTGCAGGCGGAGCATTCGCATTAAATACAAATCCAAGCACAACATTTACAGGCACAGTAGGAACAACTTATGTATTGAGATGGACCATCAGCAATGCACCTTGTACCGCAAGCAGTGATGATGTAAGCATAACATTTAATGCTAACCCAAGTGCAGCAGCAGCAGGTGCTGATCAGCTAACATTATGCGGAACAACTACAGCAACATTAGCAGCGAATGCGCCAACCACAGGAACCGGATCTTGGAGCATTGTAAGCGGAGCAGGAGGAGCATTTGCATTAAATACGAATCCAACAACAACATTCACGGGCACACTGGGAACAACTTATGTCTTGAGATGGACCATCAGCAATGCGCCTTGTGCTGTAAGTAGCGATGATGTAACAATTACGTTTAATGCCAACCCAAGTGCAGCAGGAGCAGGTGCTGATCAGCTAACATTATGCGGAACAACTACAGCAACATTAGCAGCGAATGCGCCAACCACAGGAACCGGATCTTGGAGCATTGTAAGCGGAGCAGGAGGAGCATTTGCATTAAATACGAATCCAACAACAACATTCACGGGCACACTGGGAACAACTTATGTTTTAAGATGGACCATCAGCAATGCACCTTGTACGGCAAGCAGTGATGATGTAAGCATAACATTTAATGCCAGCCCAAGTGTTGCAGCAGCAGGTGCCGATCAGTTAACGCTTTGCGGAACAACTACAGCAACATTAACAGCAAATGCGCCAACCACAGGAACCGGACAATGGTCGATAGTTAGCGGAGCCGGCGGAACATTTGCATTAAATACAAATCCAACCACAACCTTCACGGGCACACTGGGAACCACTTATGTATTGCGATGGACTATCAGCAATGCACCTTGTGCAGCAAGTAGCGATGATGTAAGCATAACTTTTAATGCCAACCCAAGTGCAGCAGCAGCAGGTGCTGATCAGTTAACACTTTGCGGAACAACAACAGCAACATTAGCAGCGAATGTGCCAACCACAGGAACCGGACAATGGTCAATTGTAAGTGGAGCCGGAGGTGCTTTTGCATTAAGTATAAATCCAACCACAACATTCACCGGCACACTGGGAACAACTTATGTTTTAAGATGGACCATCAGCAACGCGCCTTGTGCAGCGAGCAGCGATGATGTAAGCATAACTTTTAATGCCAATCCAAGTGTAGCAGCAGCAGGTGCTGATCAGTTAACACTTTGCGGAACAACTACGGCAACTTTAGCAGCGAATGTGCCAACCACAGGAACCGGACAATGGTCAATTGTAAGTGGAGCCGGAGGTGCTTTTGCATTAAATACAAATCCAACAACAACCTTTACCGGCACAATCGGAACAACTTATGTTTTAAGATGGACCATCAGCAATGCACCTTGTGCAGCAAGTAGCGATGATGTAAGCATAACTTTTAATGCCAACCCAAGTGCAGCAGCAGCAGGTGCTGATCAGTTAACGCTTTGCGGAACAACAACAGCAACATTAGCAGCGAATGTGCCAACCACAGGAACCGGACAATGGTCAATTGTAAGTGGAGCCGGAGGTGCTTTTGCATTAAATACAAATCCAACCACAACATTCACGGGCACACTGGGAACAACTTATGTTTTAAGATGGACCATCAGCAACGCACCTTGTGCAGCTAGCAGTGATGATGTAACCATAACTTTTAATGCCAATCCAAGTGTAGCAGCAGCAGGTGCTGATCAGGTGTTAAATTGCAATGCAACTTCGACTTCTTTATCTGCTAATACCCCACTAGTTGGAACAGGAGTGTGGACGATAGTAAGTGGAACTGGTGGAATAATTACATCAGCAAGCAATCCAGTCACAGCATTTTCTGGAATTGTTGGTAATACTTATATTTTAAGATGGTCAATAAGCAATTCTCCATGTTTAACAAGTACTGACGATGTTAGTATCACATTCAATCAAGGTCCATCAATAACCACACTTGCCAGTAATGCCTCGTGTGGTGCAAGTAACGGTAGTATCACTGCATCTGGTATTAATGGTACTTTGCCCTATGTTTTTTCGATTGATGGTATTACTTTTCAAAATAGCAATGTCTTTAATGGCTTGTTGGCAGGATCATATACAATAATTATTAAGGATGCCAACAATTGTACATCAAGTTCAATTGTAACAAATGTAAATAACAGTGGAGCACCAAGTGTATCGGCTGTTGCCACACTTGCAAATTGTGGAACTGCAAATGGAACAATCACTGCGAGCAGTTTGGGTGGCGCCGTTCCTTATCAATTTTCATTGGATGGAATTACTTTTCAAAGTAGTAATTTATTTACAGGGCTATTAGCAGGAGCTTACACAGTAACTGTTAAGGATGCCAATAATTGTATTTCTGCGTCACCACTAGTTAATGTTTTAAACCCGACTGGTGCAAGTGTAAATATATTGCCAACAAATGCTAGCTGCGGATTAAATAACGGAAGTATTACCGCTATTGGTTTAGGCGGGCTTTTACCCTATCAGTTTTCATTAGATGGAATTACTTTTCAAAGTAGTGCAGTTTTTAGTAGTCTCCCAACCGGACCTTATACTGTAACAATAAAGGATGCGAACAATTGCATTTCAGCGTCAGCTACTCTAACTATAGTAAATTTATCTGGTGCAACAGTGAGCGCTATCGCAGTAAATGCAAATTGTGGAGCAAGTAATGGAAGCATTACAGCTACTGGTTTAGGAGGAGCAACACCTTATCAGTTTTCACTAAATGGTACAACTTTCCAAAGCAGCAATGTGTTTAATGGCTTGGCAGCAGCGGCTTATACCGTAACGATTAAAGATGCCAATAATTGTGTGGCAACTTCAAGTGTTGTAAATGTGAATAATATAAATGGAGCAACAGTCACCGCCATCGCAGTAAATGCAAACTGTGGTGCTAGCAATGGAAGCATTACAACTACTGGTTTGGGTGGAGCAACACCTTATCAGTTTTCATTGGATGGAATAACTTTCCAAAGCAGCAATGTATTTAGCGGATTAGCAGCAGCTGCTTACACAGTAACTATTAAGGATGCAAATAATTGTGTGGCAACTTCGAGTGTGGTTAATGTGAATAATATTGGAGGAGCTACCGTAAGTGCCATCGCAGTAAATGCAAACTGTGGAGCAAGTAACGGAAGTATTACAGCCACTGGTTTGGGTGGAGCAACACCGTATCAGTTTTCACTGGATGGCATCACTTTCCAAAGCAGCAATGTTTTTAGCGGCTTGTCAACAGCGGCTTATACTGTAACCATTAAAGACGCCAATAATTGTGTGGCGACTTCGAGTGTGGTTAATGTGAATAATATTGGAGGAGCTACCGTAAGTGCTATCGCAGTAAATGCAAATTGTGGAGCAAGTAACGGAAGCATCACAGCCACTGGTTTAGGAGGAGCAACACCTTATCAGTTTTCACTGGATGGAATAACTTTCCAAAGCAGCAATGTGTTTAACGGCTTGACAGCAGCGGCTTACACGGTAACTATTAAAGATGCCAATAATTGTGTGGCTACTTCGAGTGTGGTTAATGTGAATAATATCGGAGGAGCTACCGTAAGTGCCATCGCAGTAAATGCCAACTGTGGAGCGAGTAACGGAAGCATCACAGCCACTGGTTTAGGAGGAGCAACACCTTATCAGTTTTCACTGGATGGAATAACTTTCCAAAGCAGCAATGTATTTAGCGGATTAGCAGCAGCTGCTTACACAGTAACTATTAAGGATGCAAATAATTGTGTGGCTACTTCGAGTGTGGTTAATGTGAATAATATTGGAGGAGCTACCGTAAGTGCCATCGCAGTAAATGCAAACTGTGGTGCTAGCAATGGAAGCATTACAGCTACTGGTTTGGGTGGAGCAACACCTTATCAATTTTCATTGGATGGAATAACTTTCCAAAGCAGCAATGTGTTTAACGGCTTGACAGCAGCGGCTTACACGGTTACTATTAAAGATGCAAATAATTGTGTGGCAACATCAGCTGTTGTAAATGTGAATAATTTAAATGGAGCCACAGTCACCGCCATCGCAGTAAATGCAAATTGTGGTGCAAGCAATGGAAGCATCACAGCCACTGGTTTAGGAGGAGCAACACCTTATCAGTTTTCATTGGATGGAATAACTTTCCAAAGCAGCAATGTGTTTAACGGCTTGACAGCAGCGGCTTACACGGTTACTATTAAAGATGCAAATAATTGTGTGGCGACATCAGCTGTTGTTAATGTGAATAATTTAAATGGAGCCACAGTCACCGCTATCGCAGTAAATGCAAACTGTGGAGCAAGCAATGGAAGCATCACAGCCACTGGTTTAGGAGGAGCAACACCTTATCAGTTTTCATTGGATGGAATAACTTTCCAAAGCAGCAATGTGTTTAACGGCTTGACAGCAGCGGCTTACACGGTTACTATTAAAGATGCAAATAATTGTGTGGCAACATCAGCTGTTGTAAATGTGAATAATTTAAATGGAGCCGCAGTTACCGCCATCGCAGTAAATGCCAACTGTGGAGCGAGTAATGGAAGCATCACAGCCACTGGTTTGGGTGGAGCAACACCTTATCAGTTTTCACTGGATGGAATTACATTCCAAAGCAGCAATGTGTTTAATGGCTTGGCAGCAGCGGCTTATACTGTTATTATTAAGGATGCAAATAATTGTGTAGCTACTTCAAGTGTCGTAAATGTGAACAATGCAGGAGGAGCAACTGTTAGCGCCATCGCAGCAAATGCCAACTGTGGTGCTAGCAATGGAAGCATTACAGCTACTGGTTTGGGTGGAGCAACACCTTATCAGTTTTCACTGGATGGAATAACATTTCAAATTAGCAATGTGTTTAGCGGATTATCAGCAGCTGCTTATACTGTGACTATTAAGGATGCAAATAATTGTGTAGCTACTTCAAGTGTCGTAAATGTGAACAATGCAGGAGGAGCAACTGTTAGCGCCATCGCAGTAAATGCAAATTGTGGCGCAAGCAATGGAAGCATTACCGCCACTGGTTTAGGAGGAGCAACACCTTATCAGTTTTCACTGGATGGAGTTACATTCCAAAGCAGCAATGTGTTTAACGGCTTAGCAGCTGCGGCTTACACGGTAACTATTAAAGATGCCAATAATTGTGTGGCTACTTCGAGTGTGGTTAATGTGAATAATTTAAATGGAGCCACAGTTACCGCCATCGCAGTAAATGCCAACTGTGGAGCGAGTAATGGAAGCATCACAGCCACTGGTTTGGGTGGAGCAACACCTTATCAGTTTTCACTGGATGGAATTACTTTCCAAAGCAGCAATGTATTTAGCGGATTAGCAGCAGCTGCTTACACAGTAACTATTAAGGATGCAAATAATTGTGTGGCTACTTCGAGTGTGGTTAATGTGAATAATATCGGAGGAGCTACCGTAAGTGCCATCGCAGTAAATGCAAACTGTGGAGCAAGTAACGGAAGTATTACAGCCACTGGTTTGGGTGGAGCAACACCATATCAGTTTTCACTGGATGGAATTACTTTCCAAAGCAGCAATGTGTTTAGCGGATTAGCAGCAGCTGCTTACACAGTAACTATTAAGGATGCAAATAATTGTGTGGCTACTTCGAGTGTGGTAAATGTGAATAATTTAAATGGAGCAACTGTTACCGCTATCGCAGTAAATGCAAACTGTGGAGCAAGCAATGGAAGCATAACTGCAACAGGAATAGGTGGAGCAACGCCTTATCAGTTTTCATTGGATGGAATAACTTTCCAAAGCAGCAATGTGTTTAATGGCTTGGCAGCAGCGGCTTACACGGTTACTGTTAAAGATGCCAATAATTGTTTGGCTACTTCGAGTGTTTTAACAATTGGACAAAGTACGGCACCTACATTAAATGTAACTGGAACTACAACCATTTGTTTTGGACAATCCACAACCATAACAGCAACAGCGATTGGAGGAACAGGCCCTTATCAGTATTCTTGGAACAATGGGGTTTTACTTTCTTCTCAATTGGTTGTACCTCCTGTTACAACAGTATATTCCGTGCTTGTTAAGGATGCAAATAATTGTAGTTCAACAGTGCAATCAGTAACCGTATACGTGCGCCCACAACTGGCCTTATTGGGATCGGCAGATGATACTATTTGTGAGGGTGAAACTGCCCATTTACTAGCGCAAGCAAGCGGAGGTAATGGAGGACCTTATTCTTACAGTTGGAGTCCTTCTGTTAGTACAGCGAATTCAATTTCTGTTTCACCTATTAGCACGACCATCTATACAGTTTATGTAAGTGATGGTTGTACCACTCCCGCTATGAGTCAGCAAATTAAAGTAAATGTAAATCCATTACCGATAGTAAGTTTTACAGTTAGTCCACAAGATGGTTGCGCACCTCTACTAGTAAGTTTTGCAAGCAATGCTGCACCAGCAACAATTTATAACTGGAATTTCGGTGACAATGTTTTTGCAATTGGGTCATTAGCAACGCATACTTATGTGAGTGGCGGTGATTATACAATAAGTTTGACAGCAACATCCGATAAAGCTTGTACAAACAAATTAATAAAGAGCAATGCTGTGCATGTTTACAATCGTCCAATAGCAAAATTTACGGCCGATCCTTGGAAAGGAACCATGTCGAATGCACAGGTAAATTTCACTGATTTGAGTTCAGCTTCGAGTTCCTGGATATGGGATTTTGGTGATTTTGCCGGTAGTTCAACAGATCCTAATCCAAGTTATACGTATGCAGATACAGGGCATTATCAGGTTTCACTTATCATTTCAGATTCTCATAATTGCCTTGACACGAGTGAAGCAGAAATAATAATAGAAGGTGTTTTTACCTATTATCTTCCCAATTCATTTTCGCCCAACAACGATGGAATAAATGATTATTTTGAAGGACATGGCATTGGCATTAAAATGCAAGAAATGACCATTTTCGATCGTTGGGGAAAGCAGTTTTATTATGAAAAGTCACAGCATCCTAAATGGGATGGAAGATCGATATTTCTTGGCGATTTTTGCCCGCAAGATGCCTATGTGTATTTAATTGAGGTGGAAGATATTTTTCACCAACTGCATGAATATAGAGGTGTAATAACTTTAATTAGATAGAGCTTTTAGTTTCCAATTCTGCAATCGCTTCATTGAAATTTACAAAAGCGATTTGATTGGATTTAAGGTATTCTACAATCCACGCATACCAATCTATCCAGGTTTTAAAGCTGTGCGTGAAATAACGGTCATGAAAATCTATGCCAATATAATCCAGTTTTTCAACATGTGCTTTTTCAATGAGTACTTTTGAATTTTCTTTTGCTTGTTTTAAATTTTGTGTTTGCCAGCGCTTTCCTTTTTCAATCACCCAGCCGTCCATAATTTGAAATGGAAATTCCCACATATTTCCAATTTTATAGGGGTTTTTAAAAGCATGTTCTGTACTATCATATCGATAGCCAACTTGTTGCATGTAATGAAAAGTGTGTTCGTTTTTGCGCACATAATGCATGCGCGTACCAAAGCTTGATTTGCCTGACATTTCCTTAAAAAGAGAATATTCATACCCTATTTTTTCAAGGCTTTCAAATTCAATTCCATGAACAGCTATTTCGCCTCCGCCTTTCTGAATGCGCTCGATCCAGCTTTTCGAAACAGTTTGTGAATAGGAGAGTCCAAGTCCATTTTGTACACCAATAAAAAAGGAAGAAGGAATTTTATGCTCGGTATTAAATGCCATTAATTCGTCAATGTTTTGCCATTTGTTTTTTAATAAATCAAGTTTTCGCAAGGTAAATTCTGCCAATGTAATTTTACCGGTGGCTAATTCAATACAGTTTCGAATTAAAAATTTGGGTACAATTGTATCTTTAAACAAATGTTCCGTAACCTTTATGTGGTCAATATCGTGCGAAATAATAGCTTTCACTAGAATGCTTCTCGTTTAATAAATTTAAGCGCTAATTCTAAAGGAAGACTAGCTTTATTCAAAGTAAAATAAGGTACTAACTCCCCTCCAAATCCTCTGAAATATTTCTCTACTTGAGGTATCATCGAGCCTTCAAAATCGAATTTTTTAAGCCCTATTTTTTTTGCATGCAATATGCAATTCCAAAGCGCTAATACACCGGCTCCCTGATGTTTGTTGCCCGCATCGTAACCTCCCAAAAGATAGTATGCCGTGGTACTATCGTATATACAAAAACTCATGGCAGCTGCTTTTTCCTCCACATAAGCTACAAACGAGAAACTATTTTGCGCATCCGCAAACTCATTTAAAATAGCGGAAACAATAGCATCGTTCAATAGCTTTGATTTGCGTGAGTAGGTATTTTCTACCAGTTGTTTGATAATGTGGTTACCTGCGTTTTGTTTGATAGTAACTTTATCTTTTTCAGCTTTGTTGATGCTGTTTCGTTTGTCACTTGCTAAGTTTTTAAGAATTTCAAGTTCAGTAAATTCTAAATTTAGTTGATAAGTGTAATTGGGAATAGCTTTAAATTTTTTCCAAATAAACGGTTGAACATCGGTGCAAGTGGTGGGCAATGCAATAGTTAATAGGTGATAGGATTCCTTTTCTAAAAAATCTGCTACACAACTTAAAATGTTTTTTTCGAAGCTCAATGAATTTGCTCTATTCGAAGCTTGGTTGTCATAAAATAAACCGATATGTGGAGTAAACGGTGGATTATTGATATGAGATAAAATCTTTGCCTGTTTGCCTTTGTAAAGGTGAAATCCACCAATTAATTTGTTATCGTTATTGAAAATTCCATAAACGGTTATTGATTTTCCATATATTTTCAACCATGTCAATGAATTAAAAATACTTCCATGCAGCAATGCTAATTCGTTGAATTTTTCGAAATGGGTTTGACTAAGAATTTTTATTTCCACAAAAGTCAGTCTGCTATGTTTAAATAATTTTATTATAATGTTCAGCCATTTGATTTAAATTAATCTTCCAATCATAAAGTTCTTGCACTTTTTTTCTGCCATTCCTTCCCATATTTCTTCGAATTTCAGGATTCAAAAGAAGTTTTTCAAGGGCTTCGACGGTGCCTGACACATCATGTACTTTAACTCTATATCCGGTTATTCCCTCCTCCACAACTTCACGCAATCCTCCCACATCTGTAACAATTACAGGTTTTTCACATGCAGATGCTTCAATAACAGAGACTCCAAAACTCTCATATTCCGAAATATTTACAAATATATCAGCCGTATTAAAATACTTGGCAACTTCTGAAAAATTTACTCTTCCGGTAAAAATAACATAATCCTGAATTTCAAGTTGTATGCAAAGTGCTTCTAACTCTTGTCTCAATGAACCTTCACCAACCAAAAGTAAACCTAATTTTTTATCCGGATGTTGCATTTTTAAGCGCGCAAAAGCTTTAATTAATACATCGATACAGTAAATACTTTCAAGTACTTTGATGGCAGCAATTACAAGGGTACCATCTTCAAAAAGTGCCAATTTGGGTGCAGGTTTAAATTGATTTAAATCCACACCAAATGGAATTATTGTTACCGGAATATCAATTACTTTATGAATGTACTCAACGATTGTTTGACTGGTTGCAAAAACTTTTTCTGCATTTTGGAGATTCCGCTTTAATACAATTTTATTGATAAAACTTCGGTCAGGAAATTTCATAACATCGGTTCCCCAAGCTGATATAAAATAAGGTTTAAATCCAGATAAGCGGGCGAGCATGCCATAGCTGGTGGCATAATGCGCATGCACTATATCGGGACGAAATAATTTTATTGCCTCCTTTAATTTAGGAATTAATTTTAAGTACGACAGTTTTGAAAATCTAGTGTTTTTTTGTCGCTTCGTGATTTCACTGCTTAAAAATTGGATTGATTTATTTTTTTCAAACCAGCGATACGCTGGTGCTTCGATGCTGAAAATTCCTATTTCAAATCCTAAATCGGCCAAACCTAAGGCCCACTTTTCGGTGTGCTCTGAACCTGCATCAGCTAAAAGTAAAATACGTTTCATCCGCGTGGAAATAAAGAATGTTTTAGTAGGCGCAATAGGGCAAACCATGTCATAAAACTAAATGAGGTTCGGCCGTATTTTTTGCTAATTTGCAATTGCTCCCGAATAAATACAGGGATGATGCTTCCGGTTTTTGAAGCCGTATAAAAGCGGAAATTAGCCAAAGCAAAATCGCAACAGTATAATTTTGCATGCATAGTTATACAACGCATCACATACTCGTAATCAAAGCAACAACGATAGTCGGCAAGTAAACCAATTTTTTTTGTAAATGCCGTTTTAAAAAATGACCCGGGTTGAAAAATTGCAGGGTCCTTGTGCACCAATGTCGATAAGCTTAACGGATAAGCAGGATAGGATTTAAGAAAATTTCCATTTGCATCCATATAATTTACGCCTCCATAAATATAGTCGATTGTGGCATCTTTATTTACAATATCTGCTAAGTGAAAAAAGCCATCTAAATCTATCGTATCATCCGTATTTAGCCATGTCCAATAATCACCGGTACAAGCCAATATTCCTTTATTTATGGCATCGTATTGTCCTTTGTCTTTTTTTATTTCTACCACATCAAGTTGCGCCGCAAAATTTGAAATAATAGTTTGAACAGCCTCATTCGACTCACTATCAAAAACCAAAATTTCAATCTCAATATTTTTTTCCTTTGCCCTATTTTTCAAATCCAGCACATTAAGAAAAGTAGCTTCAATATATTTTTCTTGATTGTAGGAGGGAATGATGATTGAAAATTTCATTTTTTAAGATTTGATCCTGCGTTTTAATTTCAATAAGGTATAGATGCATTTTGAACTAATGGAATTAACTGCGCGCTTATTAATTTCCTCAAACTTAAGTCTAGTTTTAGCAAATGCAAGTTTATTTTCAGTCGATTTTTCAGAAAACAGCAAAGATTCATAAGTCCTTATTTTTAGATAAAGCCTTAATTTAAAAAGTTGTTTCCAAGTAAGTGAATTTCTAAAAGGTGTATAAACAGTATCAAAGAGCATCTGATGCACCAAAATAATGGGATCGATATGGGAGAGGATAAAAGATTTTGAACCGAGATTGCTGCTGGTTGTGGAATCTGAATGAATCCTAAAATGACATAATTTTTCAGGGATATATGTTATTCCATGCCTTGTTCCAACACGTTGCAAAAATTCCAAATCACAAATTTGCGCCAAATCAGCATTAAAATAACCTACTTCATTCACAATGGATTTTTTAAAAAGTGTAAGGCTAGGTTCGCCAATAAAATTGAGACAAATATTTTCTACTGCCAAACGTGAAATTTCATTTGCTGAAATGTATTGCTTAATGATGATGGGATGCGTATTTTCAAACGTTCGCACTTCCGATTTATAATATGTACTAAGTTTTTTGCTCACGTTTTCCGGTAAAATGAAACTACGTTTACTAACTAGCAGAAATGAAGTATCTGTAATTTGGGCACAAAATTTCTCTAAACAATTCAAACTTAAATAATCATCTTGAAAAACAAATTTAATCCACTCTTCACGTGCCAAATCGATACAGCGGTTCCAATTTCCAACAAGCCCTAAGTTTTTTTCATTTTGATAATATTTTATGTGTGGATGGCGCAGCTGATAGGCTTTTACAATTTCAGGTGTTTGATCACTCGAGCCATCGTCTACTACAAGTATTTCCTTTGCGGGAAGGGTTTGATTCAGACAAGAATCCAAGCATTCGCGTAGGTATTTTTCGCCATTATAGCTGGGGATGCAAATACTTATGCCGGGTTCATTTTTCATTTGCAGCTTGCGAATTTTGAATCCAATGTGAAACGCCTTGTTTTACATTTTCTTGATAATACTGATCCTCGGCGGTGGGAGCGCTTGTATTTTCGTACCAAGGTAAATGCCTTGCAACATACTTTCCACCGGTTCGGTAAGCATTCGAAACCCATTGCGCACCATTTGTATAGGGGCAGTACAAGGCAAAAGTAGTATCTATCGCAGCATCAAATATTCCGGGTGCTATTTCCTTCGTCCAGAATTTTTTTTCCCATTCAATCACTTTTGTTTTTGCTGCATAGTGTTCAGGTAAATCATCAATTTTTAATCCGAATCCAATCTTTTCTATGGATGAATATTTACTAAGAATTTTCATGAAATAGGAAATCGCATCCGCCGGGCATTCCGCTATAGGAAGCACATCTGAATCGGTATAGATGTAGTAACTCTTTTTAAATTGATTAAAAATATCCGTTTTCCATAGTGCCAAATGTCCAACATTTTTGCCCAAAAAAAATATTTTATGCGGACAGGTTTTGTAATATGAAAGTAGCGGCGGATAGGTCGAATCATTGTCGATGATATAAATATGCTTCATTCCTATTTTCTCTAACCATTCAATAAGTTGTTTGAGTGTTGTTAATCGGTTTCGATTGTTAATGATAACCGGAATTTCGTTGGGTTTAATTTTTTTACCCAAAAGAACAACCCTTCGAAGCAACAGCGCTTTAAGCTTTTTAACGCGCAATAAAAGCGAATCAAAATTAAATTCAATAAGGTCTTTTTTTAATTGCTTGAAATCCATTTGTTGTTTCTACACTTCAAATGTAGTAAGGATTATGAGTTTTTTTGAAAAATTTGTTGATACTTTTCCTCAAAGGATTTTTTTTGAAAATGGGTAACGGCGTAAGCATGTGCATTTTGGGAAAGTTTGGCCAAAAGGCTGCGATGCGCTACCAAGCTTTCAATCTCCGCTACTATGGAATCAACAAGTGCATCCGCTTCTTTTTCATGCAATAATATTCCATTTTCACCGGAATGAACATGCTCTGAAATACCGCCCACAGCTGTGCTGATGGTTACCAATCCATGCATCATACCTTCCATAATAACCATTGGAAAACCTTCGCGGGATGATGCCATCATCAGCAAATGTGCAGAAGTATAGACTTTATGCATTTCTACTTCATCTTTTATTTCTCCTGCAAATACACAATGGTCTCTATCCTCTTGTGGAATTGCTTCCCTCAAATCGCCTAGAAAGTGAAACTCCACCGGTATATTTTTTGCGTGCAGGATGGATGCCACTTTAGAAATTAAATGCACACGCTTTTCAGCAGTTCCTCGGCCTACATAAAGTGCAATAAGTTTCCCGTCAAAATTTTTCTCTGAAAGTGAATAGTAAGGAGTAAAATTTGAAATTAATTTAATGTGATTCAATAAGCGTGCATCCAATCCATTTTGTTGGTATTGCAACTCAAAATCATGAAATGTTTTTTGATTAATAATTATTCGATTGCTTAATTTTTGAACGAGCGGTAAGCTCCAATGTTCTGCACCATTTTCATGCGCATGTCCAAAGGCATGAAGCAAATCTATGCAGTGTAGAGTTTCAGGTACAAATTTTATGAATTCATAATAGAATTCTGAATTGCAACCAAACAAAATCATGTTTGGATTTTTATTTACAAGACTTAAAAGCTGATTCGTGAATTGTTGTTTTGTATATCTTAGTCCCAACACATGAAATACATCCAATACGTTGGCATGCTTTTTTAATTGAGCTAAATAGGTATCGCTGTCTGATCTGCCTGTCATGATTACCAACACATTTTTTCCATTGCATGCTTCTACTATGGAGGCATGCACTTTTTCGGCACCTCCGGTGTGGTAGAAGGGGAAGAAAAAAATTATTTCGGGTAGCTTTTTACTGTTAAAATAATTGCGATTATTTAACCATTCACTAAGTATTCGAAAAGGCTTTTTGTGATAAAAAGAATAAACACGAAGTAAGAATGTAGGACACCAATATTGAATGCAGTTTTTTATCAAGGACCTTGTAACTGCTTTATCTGTCTCGCTTTTATTGAATTTAAATAGTTTGCCTTTCAGGTAAGAAAATTTAAATTGAAGTATCTTTTTCTCTACTCCTTTCGCATTTACCTGTATAGTGGTGCTGCTTGAATGTATTCGATAGTGTATTAAAATTTCATCCAGTTTGGCGATTTTATAATTTGCTGATAGCAAACTAAGCCAAAGTCCCCAATCTTCCGAAAATTTTAAAGAGGTGTTATACCCAAATTTTTCAATAACCGTTTTACGCATCATAACCGAGGGATGCGCAATACAGTTCAAGATGGGCATTGTTTTTTTTATCTCTTCCCATGATGTTGTTTCAACATCCTCTTTCCAAAAACCATGGGGAGCTCCGGCCTCATTTATTTGTTGCACTTTAGTTGCAAGCACAGCAACAGCTATATTTTTATCTAAAAAATTTACTTGTTTTTCAAAGCGATGGGGCAGACTAATATCATCCGCATCCATGCGCGCCAGATATTCACCTGAGGATAATTGTATGCCTTTATTTAGCGTGGCAATTAAACCTATATTTTTTGAATTGAGAATGTACTTTATTCTTGGGTCAGTATAGCTTAATATTATTTTTTCGCTCCCATCGGATGAACCATCGTTAATCAGTAACAATTCAAAATCGGCAAAGCTTTGTTGCAAGATGCTGTCTATCGCTTCTCGCAAAAATTTTTCACCGTTGTAAACCGGCATTATAACACTAACTCTTGGTGCTTTCATAAGGCAATCCAATTATCAGGACAAAGGTCACGCGTGTCAATTGCAGGGTCGTTGAACCATTTTGATGGTCGAATACAAATTTTATCTGGATATTGATTCAGCCAAGCTCCCCACCAACTAAAACTGCTGTTGGCAATGATATTGTGTTTACACAAGCTCATTAATTTCAAATCAAAACAACTTTTTTCACCGCTGTTGTGATGAATAAAAAAATGGGATGCTGCTATTTTTAAATTGTTACGCGCCCATGTTTCATCGTCCGAAAAAATGAAGAAAACAGGATTTGAAATTTTTGATTGAATGTGAGTGATCGCTTTTTGATAATACTCCATGCTACACACCGGATGATGTTTCGCGGCTGCAGCATTTGTAACATAATCGCCTCTGCGAATATGGATACTCACAGCGATTGATTGCTGTATTTGATGTGCAATTTTTTTGTTCTCACCTTCTAATGTTGAACTTAATTCAAAATCATTTCGAATTTCGTTTGCGATAGTTTTAAAATATTTTTCGCTTTGCCAATAACCAATTAGCAATGTATTATCTTTTAGTGTTTCAATCGATGAAGTGTACTGAAAATGAGGCTCTCGAAAAATTTTGTGGCTTTTCAAAAATGGAAATACCCTGGAAAGTGTTTTGTTTACTCCGGCTTCTTCCCATTTTTCAAAATTGCGGATGCTTTTATTATCTGCAATACCTGCAGTGCATTTTAAAACATGCAATTCATAATTACGTTTGGTATAGGCTTCTGAATTTAATTGCTCTAAGAATGAAAGATCTACCATCAGCTCCGTGCCACAACGTCTGGCTACAGCCTTACCGGCCGCATATTGAAACATTTGATTGCCTAAACCACCCATTAATTTTACAAGTATCATCTGCGCTATTTCTCCAAAATTACAAGACTTTTTTTAAAACGATGCAAGCAAGGATTGATATAAATGAAGGTACTTTTGAGTAATTATTTCCCAGCTAAAGTTCTCTTTCCACGCATGATATCCTGCATTTTTCATTTGCTCAAGTTGTAATTTATCAGCTGCAAGTTGAAAAAGCAACTGAGCCGATTCATCCAATTTTGCCTTACTGTTTCCTTCGGAAGTAAAAGCTGTTGGCATTAATTTTCCGGCATTACTCCAGGTAATAATTTCGGCTGCATTGCCTACATCAGTTGTAATGAATGGTGTTTTAGCTGCCATGCATTCAAACAGCACAATGGGTGAACATTCAATGTTTGAAGGAAAGATAAATAAATCAGCTGCTAAATAAGCTTGAACAGTCAAGCCTCTCGATAATTCAGTAATTTTAATTTTGCTTTTACCGCCAAGTAAATAGGGCCATAAAGCCATCCAACTCAACTTACGCCAAAGTTTGAATTCAAAATTTTTGTTTTTATCACCAACCAATAATAAATAGGATTTTGCTATACCTGCTCTTAAAAATATTTCTACTGCTTCCCTGTGTCCTTTCACACCTGTATAAGAACCCACATGTAAAACCAAAAATGCATCTTCGGGAATACCCATTTGCTTCCTGAAATTAACATCCGGCTTAATATCAAATTCATCTGCTGCAGCGCCGTTCGCAATAAGCGTACAATTTTCAATTTTGTTCTCCCGAGCAAAATTAATATCCCGGTAATTGTCCGATAAAAAAACATTCTTGTCGTAATTTTTCATCCAGCTTTTCATGCGCTCAAAATAGTCAGAGAATAGCGGATTAAATAGCCCCGAGAAACCGGTAGGGACAAAAACTTTTTTTGCTTTTAGTTTATCCAGTAAAGGCAATGCTAAATCGGTGGCCCATTGTTGCGCTGCAAAATTTGTTATTACATCAAAGTTGGAGTGAAGTAAAAAGTCCTGGTATTTTTCAATTTCGCCCTGCATTCCGTTTGCGAAATTTCCGGAAATGTCAAATTCGGCAATGTGCACACCATGAATTATTTTTTCTTTTCGTTCGGGTAAAAATTTGGTGGCCACAGTTACTTCATGCCCAAGCATAACGAGTCGTTCAGAAAGTTGTTTCACCACTTCCTGCATTCCTCCTAAGGAAGGATAATAAAACTCCACTGTGTGTAAAATTTTCATTCCTTTTATTTTGCTCCAAAAAATGTTTTAAGGCGATTGCGAAAATGCTGTTTTTTAGCTACGGTCAATTCTTGATTTGCCTCAGAAATAAAGCGAGTATGGTTTTCACTTTTGAGCCAAGTAAGAAAATTACTAAAAACTTTTATTCTTTGTTCCCAATGCGAAAGCCCTTTTTTTCGAATGCTTTGTTGCGGCGCATCGTAATAATTTAACAGCGGTGAAGCGAGGTAGCAAAAATCGGAAAGTGTAGCAACCTTCAACCATAAAGCGTAATCCTCCAAGGCAGTTAATTCAACTCCTTCGGGAAAGCCTCCAATTTTGTCCAATAGCGATTTATGAACCAATGCACTGCTACAGATAACGTAGTTAGTTTTTTTTAATACATCAAAAGAAAGATTGGAATCGACAAGTTCAAGAAACAGCTCAGGTGCGCTATCTTTTGATTTTATTTTAAATGCATTGGTGCAGGAAGCTTTTAAACCGGATTCGTTTATACACTTAAGTTGTGATTCGATTTTATGAGGAAGCCATTCATCATCATCATCCAGGAATGCAATCCAATTCCCACTACTTTTTAAAATTCCTATATTGCGTGGAATTGCCGGTCTGCCGTTTTTTCCGCAATCCAACCAACTAATTTTTTCGTTTTTTAAAGCGGTTACTTTATTGTGTGAGTCATCGGTTGATCCATCATCACAAATCAATATTTCATGTACCGGATAGCTTTGTGCGAGCACACTTTTTATTGCCCTTATTAATTGAGAACTTCTGTTATAGGTGGGAATAATTACCGATACTGATTCCATGCTTAGCGCAGCACATGTTTCTTGTAGATATCCATCCAAGTGGCCAATAAAATCAGTTCACTTTCGCCTTTATCCACCAAAAAATCGGATAAATAGTTTTCAGTGATGGTATAAAAATCAGCCGGTGATAATTCTATATTTTTTTTTGCTCCAATCACTTCCACATTATAAGTCCCCTTCCAGCCATTCGTCTTAATTTCATTTATTTCGAATCCAAAAAGAGATATAAATTTTGAAAGCGATTTGGGTGTATGTCCTTCATAATGCACCGCCCAATGCGCTTCTTGTGAACCAAATATATGGCGTAATGCTACTGCACGTGCCGATGCACTGCTAAACCTGCTTAATGCTACCTTCCCTGTTTTTTCAAAATCAGGCACCTCAATATGAACCACACCTCCGGGCTTTAACCAATGGAACCAATTGCTAAGTAAAGCACACGTTACCGGCCGAGAAAAATGTTCAAAAACATGGTGCAAACGTACTTCATCAATCGTGTTTGCAGGATAGTTTAACTCCGTTAAATTGGCCAATTCATCGGCAACACTTTTTTGTTGCACACTGTGTTCACTCATTGGATAATCAATATTTACATATCCTTCAAAGTATTTTTGACCGCAGCCTAAATGTAATTTCATGAACGAGTTGTTTGTTTTTATTTACAGAAACTGCATTGTTTTTACAGTTTACTAATTTCTACTTTCGATTGATTTAGTATTAATCCACTCTTCGAATTTACTATTCGTTTATCATTTATCAAATCTGATACATCCGAGATTACAATGTTTACCAAATTGTCGACATAATGAAATGTAACTTCATGCTGCGAAAGCCCTATCAAAATTTTGTAATTTCCGGAAGCAAGCATAATGTCGTCGAAAACAAATACCGCCTCATACTTTCCTTTGCTGCTGCTTTTTGCCTCACTCCAAGTGGTGCGAAATGCAAGATCCATCATCGTAACTATTCCAATGCCAATCACAAATGCCGGTAAATCTTTGTTCAAGGTAAATAAAACGCGCACTTGCCAACCTCTCCCAATTGGAATTTCGCTTATTTTATTTCCGGAAGTATCTTCTATTATAGCTTGTGTTGCATACCCATTAAGCGATTCAAAATTTTCGGGTAAGGGAATGTCAAACGTAGATGCCCCGCTGGCTGCCGAATCGAGGTAATATTTTACTACTTCGTTGGTTTCTCCGCTCTTTATCAGACTACCTTTATGCAATAGGATACTTCTGTTACAAAGCTTCTGAATGGCTTCCATTTGGTGGCTCACAAACAAAATAGTGCGACCGCTGTCGGAAACATCTTTCATTTTACCTAGGCATTTTTTCTGAAATTCAGCATCTCCAACAGCCAGCACTTCGTCCACAATTAAGATGTCGGGTTCCAAGTGGGCTGCCACCGCAAACGCAAGTCGCACGTACATTCCGCTGCTATAGCGCTTTACAGGAGTATCTAAAAATTTTTCAATTTCTGCGAAAGCAATTATTTCATCAAATTTTTTATTGATTTCCGTTTTGGTCATCCCTAAAATGGAACCATTTAAATAGATGTTTTCACGGCCTGATAAATCGCCATGAAATCCTGTTCCTACTTCCAATAAGGAAGCAACACGTCCAAATAATTCAATACGGCCTGATGTTGGAGGAGTGATGCGCGAGAGTATTTTTAATAAGGTTGATTTACCGGCGCCGTTTCTGCCTATAATTCCAACTCTGTCGCCTTCCTTTATGTCGAAGCTAACATCTCGGAGTGCCCAAAATTCCTCTGTTTTTTTTTTCCGTGTTAAGTTTTTAAAATTTCTTAATTGAGCGCCAAGTGTGCCATATAGCGTATCACTCTTGGGAGCAAGACTTTTATTAAGCAAATAACGCTTGCTTAAGTTTTCTACTTTTATGATGGTATTTTTTTCCACGTTAGATGTAGTCAACGAAGCTGCGTTCAAATTTAAAGAAATACTTTATTCCAATTCCTAAAAACAAAAATGAAACAACAATCGACAAAATAAAATAATTCATATTGTAAATGGCATCACCACCAAACAAACAATATTTAAATCCATCAATAGCACCCACCATTGGATTCAGGCAAAATAGCAGATGCAAATAGGAGGGAAGTCGATCTAAATAATAATGTGTCGAAAAAATAACCGGACTCACATACATTCCGAATTGAATTATAACCGGAACAATAAATTTTACATCACGGTATTTGACATTGATGGTGGCAAAGTATAAACCAATGCCAAAGCCATTTATAAGTGTGAGTAATACAAATAGGGGTGCGAAGATGATTTGCCACTGCACCGTTTGTCCGGCTATAACAAATAGCACAATCAAAATTATTAGCGAAATCGCAAAATCCACCAAACATACCAAAATGCTGCTGAGCGGAATAATAATTTTAGGAAAATACACTTTTGAAAAGAGGTTGGCATTTCCTAAAATGGAATTACTTACATCGTTAAACACATTCGAAAACAATTGCCACAAAAGCATAGCCGAAGCTACATATACAAAATTTGTTGCAGCATTTTCACTGTTGTTAATCTTGCTCGAAATGTATCCGAAAATTAGAATACTGATTAGCGGTTTAAACAAAGCCCACACTATTCCAATATAGGCTTGTTTGTATCGAATTAAAAAATCGCGTTTCGCCAAGTTACTGAGCAAACTCTTATAGTTTAAAATCTCCTTAATCGAAAAAAAGGAATTTAACGAGGAGTCTATTATCGTTTTCTCAGTTCTCAAATGAATAACATGCTAAGGGTTATTTCGCATAATTAACAGCTCGCGTTTCGCGGATAACGGTAATTTTAACCTGTCCCGGGTAGGTCATTTCAGTTTGAATTTTTTGAGAAATATCAAAAGAAAGTGTTTCAGCTTCTTTGTCGGAAATTTTTTCGCTTTCAACCAACACACGTAATTCACGCCCCGCTTGAATAGCATACGTTTTTAATACTCCCGGATAACCCAATGCAAGGGCTTCCAAATCTTTTAAGCGTTTAATATAGCTTTCAGCAATTTCGCGGCGTGCGCCCGGACGTGAACCACTTATAGCATCGCATACTTGCACAATGGGAGAAATTAAACTGGTCATTTCAATTTCATCGTGATGGGCGCCAATGGCATTAATAACATCGGGATGTTCTTTGTGTTTTTCGGCTAGCTTCATACCCAAAATAGCATGTGGAACTTCGGGTGAATCGTCAGGCACTTTCCCAATATCGTGCAATAATCCGGCACGTTTGGCTAGTTTCACATTCAGTCCAAGTTCTGTTGCCATGATGGCACAAAGGTTAGCCACTTCGCGGGAGTGTTGCAATAAATTTTGACCGTAAGAAGAGCGGTATTTCATACGCCCCACCATGCGAATTAATTCGGGAGCTAAGCCATGTATTCCTAAATCAATAGTTGTTCGCTTACCAATTTCAATAATTTCTTCTTCAATTTGTTTTTTGGTTTTTTCTACCACTTCTTCGATACGCGCGGGATGTATACGACCATCGGTAACGAGCGCATGTAAACTCAATCGAGCAATTTCGCGACGCACCGGATCAAATCCCGAAAGGATAATTGCTTCAGGAGTGTCGTCTACAATAATTTCGATGCCGGTAGCAGCTTCCAAGGCACGGATATTACGGCCTTCACGACCAATAATTCTACCTTTCATTTCATCGCTTTCGATGTTAAAAATGGAAACCGAATTTTCAACTGCATGCTCGGTAGCTACGCGTTGAATAGTTTGAATAACAATCTTCTTCGCTTCTTTACTGGCGGTTAACTTGGCTTCTTCGGCAATGTCTTTGATGTGTGCCATGGCTTGGGTTTTGGCTTCAGCTTTTAATGCTTCCACCAATTGATTGCGGGCATCTTCTTTACTTAATCCAGCAATAACTTCCAGCTGTTCAACTTGTCGCTTGTGCGATTTATCTAGGTCAGCCTGCTTTTTAGTAACTACTTCCAATTGCACAGTAAGGTTCTCTTTCAGGGCATTTGCTTCATTTTGCTTGCGCTGAAGCTCTTCCATTTTTTGTGAAGCGGCTTGTTCCTTTTGTTTGATGCGGTTTTCAGCAACTTGAATTTGATTGTTTTTTTCGTTGATGGATTTTTCGTGTTCTGCTTTTAATTGTAAAAACTTTTCTTTTGCTTGAAGCATTTTTTCTTTTTTCATCACTTCTCCTTCCGCTTCAGCGTCTTTCAACACCTGCTGGCTTTTCGCCTCCAGTGCTTTTTTTAACATTGTATTGGCCAGTAAAATCCCAACAACCAGGCAAGCCACACCAACACAAATAATAATAATAATATTCATCATTTTAAATTAGGTATAAAAATAATTAAACATAAATGGTGCATTTCACATTCCCCGAAATGCCTGGGTAAACCCATTTTGAAAGCTTCTCGCCCTCAAAAACAAAAAAATCGTGTTGGAAATATAACCCAATGCAGAATGCAATTGGGTAGATTTAATGTTTAAACGCTACCTAGATACAAGGCTCTTTTAAAACATTAATCGATAGACATGCACTAATTACGCCTTATTCAGGTAATCAGAAACGTAGCGCTCGAGTTCAATTAGTTGATTAGTCAAGTTGGAGTTTATTCCCGTTTCCTGCGCTGCTTGTTGCGTTTTAACAACCTGAGTAGCAAGTTGCAAGGCACTCATAGCAAGTAAATCTTGCTTATTATTAACGGAATAATTTTTCTCGTATTCGTTCACTTGTTGATTAATCAAGTCGGCAGCTTTGCGAACTATTTCTTCCTCTTCCTTTTTAATGGTAAGCGGATACTCGCGGCTGACAATTTTTATTTTAATTGAAACTTCCGGCATTTGCTTTTAGATTTTTAAGTGGTGCTCAACCTTGTCAATCCTACCACCTTACTCGTCTTTTACGTTTTGTTACTTGTTTATCAGCGCAATGCACTCATCAATTTCCTTCACTAAATCGTTTATCTTATTCTTATTCTCCATTTTAGCGGATGAATCCCCCACCGATAAACGGGCAGAGTTTTGTAATTCCAGATTTAAATTTTCCAACTCCTTAATTCGTTTGGTTTGCGTATCAAGGCTATGTAAATAGTTTGTTTTTTCAAAAAGCAGCTGAGTGTTTTCCTCCTCATGCTTTTTATGCAAATGTATTAATTTTTCGATTTTAGATTGCAGGCTGGCTACAACTCTTTCCAACTCATTCATACACTTTATTTTGAACGAAGTGCAAAGCTACTAAAAAACTGGCGTTTTTACAAGGTGGTGGCGCTAATCGCATTTACTTAATGAAGCGATTCTTGATTTTTCTATAATATTCTTCCGTTTCAGGAATGATTTTAAGGCTATGAATTGCTATCCCGTATATGAAACTGATTATGAGGGATCGATAAATAATATCAAGAATTGAATTGTTCAGCTTCGGAAGGAGGAAATTTAAGGCAAAGCAACTGATTATTAGAATTACTACCAACACAATATTTTTATCGAAGGGCTGCATTTTATAGCGCAGGTATAAAAAAATGTATTTGGAACCATTGTATAAAATGGCTGCAATTGCATTTGATAAGGCTGCTCCAATTAAGCCATAGCGTGGAATAAGAAGTACATTTAAGAGGATGGTAACAAAAAACAACATCAATAACATAACTAATCCCGCCTTGTATTTTTTACTTAAAAAAATAATGCTGCTGTTAACTCCTGTTGAAACATTAATTAAGCTTCCCAAACTAATAATACCAACCACATCCACAATTTGACGGTAAGCCACAGGCAGTAAATTTTGAACCGACTGTATGTTGATGTTGATGCCTATAAAAAGTAAACCGCCAATTACCATTAAATACTTGGTACTTTGGTAATACACTTTAGTGAGTTCAGCAATATTTCCGTTTTCCCATTCCTTACCGATGGCCGGGTTCGATATTTTTTCGATGGCAGCTAAAGGGGCTTCAATTACTGTAGGGATAAGTGCGGCAATAGCATACACGCCAACCGATGCAAGTGGTAGATACATCCCAATAATTACCGAATCTACATAACGCAATCCAATGCCTGCTATGGCCGCAATCGAAAAAAGCAAACCATACTCCACCAATGTTTTAACATTGTTTTCTTCAAAAAATGGCCAATTGATTTTTAAACTGGGGGTATCAATCTTGAAAATGTAAAAAAGTAAGGCAAGAACTTGAGCACCATATATTAATACAAACAACAATACCAAAGCGTCCAAATTAATCCATTTTAAAAAATAGCAACTGAATAAAATAAGCGAAATAACCCTAATTAAAATGTCATTTAAAAAAACAGGGAAAGTGGTTCTAAACAAGGAGGCGCAATAACTCGTAAAAACCGAAACCAAAGCAATAAAAAATGACAATGGAAAAACATACATAAAGTAATCGGCAAATAACTTTGACTGCTTACTATATTGAGCAATAAAAAAGGGTTTAAAATAAAGCAGCAACAACGAAACAACCGCTATACCAAGTAATGGAAAGAGTATCAAAAAGCCAAAATAGCCATGATGTCCTTTTGACCTATCGCTAAAAAGCGAGAAAAAGCGAATAGTAACATTACTTATGCCTAATGGAATAATAGTAGCTACAACTACTGAAAAGGAGTAAAGTATCCGTGTAAGACCAAGCTCTTCGGGCTTTAGAAGCAGTGGTTGCAATACAACTAGGCTTATAAAACCAATAAGAATACCTGAGTAAGAAATAAGTGTATTCTTTATGCCTTGCTTTTTTATTATTCCCAATGTGATGTTGTGTTGAAAATTAAGATTGAGGGTTTTAACGATTATAATCAGCGTAAATCCACAAAATCCGCGTCATCCGCGTTCTATTACATTTTAAATTATCTTTGTTGGCAAACCAAAAATTTTGTGAACTCCGCTAATCTAAAAATTATTTTCTACAAAATTCGCTGGCTGCTTTGGGACAAAAGTACATCGCTTTTTGATTTTTTGGGCTATCAACTCACAGCAACACCTAAAAAGAATTCAACATCAGTTGCTGCGCGTAAAACAGTTGTATTTGTTGGTGAATTTCTACCTCCACGTATTCCTCGCATGGCTAAATGGTTGAAACGAGAAGGCGATTTTTATTTTATTTTAGTATGTCATCAGCGCGGTTTTGTTGAAAAATATACCGATGCAAGTTTTGATGAAACACTACTTTTTCGAAATAATTGGCATTTAAAACGCATCTTAAAATCTATAACACACATTGATTTAGTGCATGGATTTGCGCCAAAAAGTTACTATTGCAATGTAGCACGTAAAAGTGTGAAAGCGCCTTATGTTCATGACATGCAAGATGTGTACGCCACCTATTACGGATTACATCCCAACTTAAATTGGCTTAAAATGGAATTGCCGCATGAAAAGGAATGTTTGCAAATGGCCGATGGGGTGGTAGCACATTGTTTAGAAGCAAATGTGGCATTTCGCAAGTATGAAATTAAGCCGAAACCCAAAACGCTTTTTTTTCCTTTGTATTGCGACGATGATTTTTTTCAAATCCATACTAAAAGCTTTAACCCCAATGAAATTCACCTAGTTTACGCCGGTGGAGTGGCCGGAAGTCATCGCAATCCAAAGCAATATGGTAACATTCAGTTTCACGGCTTAATTGAAACCTTAAGTAATCAAAAAATTCACTTTCACATATATCCCTCCCCATCCAACATTCGTGCGGATTATGAAGAATATGAAAAGATTGCAAATCAAAACTCATTTTTTCATTTTCACAGTGCAGTGGCCCAACACGATTTGGCCAAAGAGTTAGGCAAGTATGATTTTGGGATATTGCCTTTTTTTAAAGAATTATCAGAACAATCCGCCGATAAGTTAAGATATGCAACTACCTTAAAGTTGTTTAATTATCTAGAGGCCGGTATACCTATACTAGTTTCAAAGGATATTGTTTATCAAGCTTGGTTGGTGGAACGATACAAAATTGGAAGTGCAATTTCTTTGGATGATTTGAAAACACTTAGCGCACATATTGCAAACAAAGATTATTCTAATTTTATGTTGGCAATAGAAAGCACGCGAAAGCACTTATCCATTAAAAAAAATATTGACAGATTAATTCGTTTTTATTCAACTTTTGATTAAGTTGGACTATTCAAATTTGAAATAAATAAAATCTTAGCCTATCATAATCATCTTAAAAAATCAGCGTGTTATTAATATAAAAATATGAAAACAATTATCGTAGGAGCCAGAGCAGACGGGCATGCCAAAGTAGTGTTGGAAATATTACTTGCCATGAAACAGTTTGATATTGCCGGTTTTATTGATGACGATGAAAATAAAATAGGTGAAACCATTCGGGGTTATGAAGTGATAGGAACCATGCAGCAGTTGCCGGAGTTGATGAAAAAATTAACTATTTCAAAAGGTATTGTTGCCATTGGACACAACGCTATGCGCCGCAATCTAACCCAAAAATTAATTCATTCGGGAATTGAAGTAATAAATGCCATTCATCCAACTGCGCATTTCGACAGCGATGTGCAAATTGGCTATGGCTGTTACATCGCCCAAGGCGTGATTGTAGTAACCGGAACTAAAATTGGGAACAGTGTTAATATTCATACTGCAGCAACCATCGATCACGACAATATTATTGAAGACGGCGCTAACATCGCACCCGGAGTGCATACCGCCGGTAGAGTAAAAATAGGTAAAGATGCTTTTTTAGGAGCCGGGACGATTGTTATTCCGGATATAGTTATTGGCGAAGCTGCTATAACCGGTGCAGGTTCAGTAATTGTTAGAAATGTTGCGGAGTATACTCAAGTAATTGGTGTTCCTGGCAAATTTGCCAGAAACTTAATTTAATTCCAATCACTTTTATAGTCTTTATACTTTAAATTTCAATTACTTCAGAAGGATTTTTTTAACATCAAGACTGTTATGCTGCGCATCTAGTAATCGAACATAATATGTCCCATTTATACTCCAGCTAGAAATATTTATATTGGAAACTAACTGTTGCAAAACAGGAGTTGTAAATACAATCTGGCCAAATGTGTCCTCAATTTGTAATGTGCATCCAGTTAGTGAAGTGAAGTTACTACAATCAATATTTATATAATCATGAGATGGATTTGGGTATACGGATATTGAGTTACCATTACAATGTCCGTTCCCATTCCCATGACCGTTCCCATTTCCATGGCCATGTCCGTGCCCGTGCCCGTGTCCATGTCCATGTCCATGGCAATTATTGATAACCAATGTATCAGTAACTGTAATATAAACTGTGTCTGTTAGGGTAACGTAATTTGTGTCTGTCACTAAAACATAGTTTGTATCAGTGATTAAGACATAATTGGTATCAGAAATCGTCACATAATTCGTATCTATAATAGAAATATAATTAGTATCCGTTAGCGTTACATAGTTGGTATCAGTCAGTGTTACATAATTAGTGTCGGTAACAGAATTAATGCAAGTGTCTGAAATAGCTATTGAAGCAATATTTGAAGTATCACCACAACTCCCAGTTGTGGCTAATACCCTAAATACTTGAGCATGATTTGAAAGTGCTAAGTTGTTAATAGCGAGATTGTTAGTATTGGCGCCTGAGTAGTTCTGATTATTATTAACATTCTGCCAGCCGAGATTCAAAGGATTAGTTTGCCATTGAATTATTGTGCCGGATGATACATTGGTGCTAAATTGAACTTGACCACCTATGTTAGCAGTTGCCATGCTTGGGGTGATTATAGTATTTGAAGTGATTGTACCAAGATATAGGTCCTTAATTTCACAAACTGTCAATTCTCGATTCCAGATTCCTATATCATCCAATTTCCCTTTATAATAATATGGAACATAATTATCAACATAAGCCACACCAAAAAACAATTCAGATGCAGCTGGAATTGTGCTCAATAAATTTCCGATGTTTGCCAAATCAGTCTGTTCAATTCCATTCACATAAAGATGAGCTTCATTGTTTTTATATATGCCAACCACATGATACCACTGATTAACATTAGTTGCAGTAGACATTACACTCACATAATGTGCGTTGGGTGGACTTGGTTGACCATGTACGCATTGAAACTTTGAAGACACCGTTCTTAAAGAAAGGTGATTTACTGGTTTTTTTCCAATATCAATGCCTGTATATTGGTTACTGTTACTTAAACTTTGCGCAACACTAAACCAGGCTGAAATAGTAATTGCATTTTGGACATCTGGATTTAAGACATTACCCAATGTTATTGAATTATTTATCCCGTTAAAAGCAAATGCTGCATTAACATTACCTGTTCTGTCTGTTGTTAAAGTGGCCCCGTTGACAGCACCATTGTGAGAGTTACCACTTTCATCGTTTGCATTTCCATTAAATGGCCACCATCCGATAAGATTATTTGATGGCACGTAGGATGGAACGCTGATTGCAGGGAGCTGCATAGCAACTCTGTTTGTTTGTGCTATAGAATTAACCGAGAAAACAATAGCGATAAAAAACAGAATAGATAAGTAGGGAGATTTCATATCTAAATTAGATTTAATAATGATTTATAATTCTTCATTAACAAATATATTGTTTTATTCTAATAAACCCTAATAATCGTTTTATATGAATTCATCTATCTTTTTTTTAAATCACTCTAATAAATCTAAACAATTACCTTTCTTAAAGTATCTTACTTTACGTTATATTTGCGCCCTTAAAAAAATGAAAATGTTTCTACAACTCTTGAGAAAGGAATTAATTTTAAATACTTCAAATTATTATACCGATAATTTTGATTTTAATGCCCGCCCCAAAGGTGCTCCATTGCACAAGCAGGTAATTAATTTCCTAAAACGCATTTTTTATAATCAGTATGTATTAGGGCTGCTTTTAAGAAACGATTTCTTTTATAAAACAGTTTTTTTAAGCGGCATGTATAAATTAGGGAAATACCTGGATGGCTTAAGCTTTTTGTATGATAATTTGGCGGATGAAAAATCTAAAAAGTTATTACTTCGTTTAATGGCTTTTAAAATTTTAGGATACAATAAAGTTAAACTTCCCCTTCAATCCCCTGAGTACTGGAATAAATTAAAAACCCTTGAAGGTATTCAGGATGCATCAAAAGTTATAAAATTAGACTGGTTTCCTTTTGAGCTGTATTTTATGGATATGAATAAAATCAACATTAAAGCTCAATTATATATTAATCCTAAAACTGTACTCAATACTATGGTTTTAAAGCAATACGAATATCACCTTGCCGGGAATGATTTTATAAATGCTTCTAAAGGTGATGTTGTTATTGATTTAGGCGGTTGCTATGGTGATACTGCTATCTACTTTGCTAATAATATTACACCAAGTGGAAAGGTGTATGTATATGAATTTATTCCTAGCAATTTAAAAATATTAAAACAAAATCTTGAGCTTAATGAAATATCGCAAACAGTCGAAATTGTGAATCGTCCGGTTTGGGATATTTCTGGTAAAAAGGTTTATTTTAAAGAAGCAGGTGGGGCAAGTTTAGTGAGTTTAAATCCAATCGAAAACGCCGACGGTGAAACGCTCACTACAACCATCGACGATTGGGCAAAATCAATAAATTTGCAGAAAGTTGATTTTATTAAAGCCGATATCGAAGGTGCTGAACCCTTTGCCTTGAGGGGCGCTGTGGAAACAATCAAAAAGCATAAACCTAAATTGGCACTTTCCATTTACCACAACATGGACGATTTTACTAAAATCATTAAATTTATTGATGATTTACAACTTGGATACAAATTTTACTTAGATCATTTCACAGTTTACACGAGTGAAACAGTATTGTTTGCCAGAGTTTAGTTTTAGTCCTTATTTGCGCACCTTTCTTTCATTTTTTACCCTATATTTGCACTCCGTTTTTTGAGCGTTTTTAAATTGCCAAAAAGCTAGCTGCATCACTCGATGTTACTAGTTATTTGGCATGTTGCATTTAATCAACCTTACAAATAATTGAAAATGAAAAATATATTTATTACTGGTGGGGCCGGATATGTAGGCTCGGTTTTGGTTCCAAAATTACTTTCTAAAGGATACACCGTTACAGTGCTCGACCTTATGATTTATGGCGAAGAGGTTTTGCCTCAACACGTTAATCTAACAGCTGTTAAAGGTGATATCCGTGACCAAGAACTCCTCAAAAAAATTCTGAAAGGTCAGGATGCAGTTATCCACTTGGCCTGTATCAGTAATGATCCCAGCTTTGAATTGAATCCAACTTTAGGCAAAACCATAAACCTCGATGCATTTGAACCCTTGGTTCGAATTTCGAAAGAAAGTGGTGTTCAACGCTTTATTTACGCTTCTTCTTCCAGTGTTTATGGGATTAAAGAAGAACCCAACGTTCATGAAGGAATGGAATTAGAGCCGCTTACCGATTATTCCAAATTTAAGGCAATGTGCGAAGAATTGTTGAAGCCATTTCAATCCGATGATTTCACTACCTGTACCATCCGCCCTGCAACGGTTTGTGGATATGGTAAACGTTTACGCTTAGATTTATCCGTTAATATCTTAACCAACCTCGCTATCAACAAGGGCGAAATTACCGTGTTTGGTGGCACTCAAAAGCGTCCAAACATCCACATCGAAGACATGACCGATTTGTATTGTTTGCTGTTAGAGTTGCCCAAAGAAAAAATTGCAGGAAAAATCTGGAATGCCGGTTTCGAAAACCACACCATTAGCGAAATTGCCGGAATGGTTAAAAATGTTGTAGGTCAAAATGTAAACATCGTAACTACACCAACCGATGATTTGCGCTCCTACCACATTTCATCTGCAAAAATTAAAAACGATATTGGATTTGTTGCAAAACACACCATCGAGGATGCCGCCAGCGATTTAAAAAAGGCCTTCGAGGCTGGGTTAATCCCTAACTCGCTTAGCGACGATAAATACTTCAACGTAAAATTAATGCAGCACATTCATTTGGAGTAGCTTTGGATGGAACGCTGATTATTTAGGATGATTATGATGTGATATACTAAATTAATTTTTTTAATAGTATTATAATTACGTACAATTAAGGAAGTATGTAATATGATAAATGGGAATTATAAATACTCTGAAATTAGCGATTTAATTATAAAATGCTATTTTAATGTTTATAATAAATTGGGATATGGATTTTTAGAAAAGGTGTATGAAAACGCTTTGTTTTTCGAAATTCGAAAATTGGGACTTTCTTGTTTTTCACAATATCCAATTGCTGTTTATTACGAGGAGAATAAAATAGGTCAATACTATGCTGATTTAATTGTTGATGATACTGTAATTATTGAAGTAAAGGCAGCAGAGGGATTGAGTCAAGAACATGAAAATCAATTGGTAAATTATTTAAAGGCAACTGAAATTGAAGTAGGGATGTTATTAAATTTTGGAAAGAAACCGGAATTTAGGAGGAAGGTTTTTAGCAGTGAATACAAAGCGCTAAAAAATCATAAGAGATCATAATCATCATAATTAATCAGCGTTCTATTTTAAGACATGAAAGTAAATTATATTCACCTAGGTATTCAGCATAAGGAAATTAAACAGGACATTCTTGATAGTATTGGTAAATTACTGGATAATGGGCAGTTTATCCTAGGCGAAGAAACCCAAAAATTTGAAAAACGTTTTGCCGATTTATGCCAAACCAAATACGCTATTGGAGTCGGTAACGGTACCGATACTATGATTTTAAGCATGCGCGCTTTGGGTATAGGTGCCGGCGATGAAGTAATTACAGCCCCCAATTCCTACTTAGCTTCTGCATCCAGTATTGCTTTAGCAGGAGCAACCCCTGTTTTTGCAGATGTGCGTCAAGATTATAACATCGATCCAATCGAAATCGAGCGAAAAATCACCAAAAAAACAAAAGCAATTATCCCTGTTCACCTCACCGGACGCCCGGCTGATATGGATGCCATTCTTGCTATTGCAAAGGCGCATAACTTACATGTTATCGAAGATGCAGCGCAAGCAGTAGGGGCAAAGTACAATAATAAAGCAGTGGGTTCTTTTGGCATTACAGGTTCATTTAGTCTTCACCCTTTAAAAAATTTAGCTGCCTGTGGCGATGGTGGAGTTATTACAACCAATGATGATAATTTATTCAGCTACCTTACCAAAGCCCGAACACATGGCCACAGCAGCCGCGATGAAGTAGATTTTTGGAGTTTCAATACGCGCATTGACAATTTACAAGCAGCCATTTTAAACGTAAAGTTTAATGAGTTGGATAAATGGAATAACCGCAGACGTGCCATTGCAGGTATGTATCGCGAAGGTTTAAAAAATCTACCGTTATACCTTCCAACCGATACTGAAAAAGAACATTCGGTATACCATACTTTCATTATTCAATCAGAGAGGAGAGATGCATTGATGAAATTTTTAAGCGAACAAGGCATAGATACCAAAATCCATTATCCGGTACCTATTCACTTGCAAAAGGCTGCTAGCTATTTGGGTTACAAAAAGGGAGATTTTCCGGTTACTGAAAAACAATGCGAAACTATATTAAGCTTGCCTGTATTTCCGCAACTTACCGATGAGGAAGTGAATTATGTAATCGAAAAAATAAATTTATTTTTTAAATAGAAAACTCACCTTCTTGAAAATAATTTAAATCATAAAAAAATCATAATCATCATAACTATTCAGGGTTCTATAAATACTAATGCCGAATCAACTACGAGATAAATTTATTGCTGCATTCGAGAGAGATAAAAGCCGGATCCAATCCTGGCTGGTTTCTTGGGATTATCAAAAGCAATTAAAAAATCGAAAATATACTTACGATAATTTATTAAATGATTTTTTTACCTTTTCAGGAAAGGAAGATTTACCGCGTTGGATGAATTGGTTTGATAAGGACTTTCCCGATTACACCAATTCCACTGAAATTGAAAAATTGGCTTTAAAAAGTTTCGAAAATGAAAAGCAAATTTTTCAAAACCTTGGTATTCCTTTTACCGATCAAAATTATTTAAAACGTGTTGGTGTAAATAATGCTCACGATTTTTTTATTCCGCAATCTTATCCGCGTGCAGCGCGATACAAAATTAAAAATGTGCTCGATTTTGGTGCCGGGTATGGCCGCCAGTCTAACCTGTGGGTAGGTAACCGGAGCGAAGGAATGTATGTCGGAGTGGATGCTATCGAATCGTCTTATTGTTTGCAAAACCTTTACTATCATAGCATTAGCGATAAGGTGAACGATTACATTGATAATCCGGATAGCTTTAAATTTGACCCCAATTTCAATGGAATTCAACATGTTCCAACATGGCGTTTCGATTTAATTCCGGATGCTTCAATGGACATGGTAATGTGTGTGCAAGTGCTGCCGGAGCTAAATTCAAAGTTGGTTCGTTTTGTAATGGATCAGTTTAAAAGGGTACTTAAACCGGGAGGTATATTATATATTCGAGATAATGCATATACTTGGAAACCGGCCGGACAAATGAATATGGAGACGTATCTGAAAAAGCTTGGATTTGAATTAGAGTTTAAAGCACATGTAATAGATATAAAAGATATTCATGGGATTCCACGTATATGGCGCAATGCCGATGAGGAAGTGAAAAAAGCACAAACAATGGATTTAAAAGCAAAAGTGAAATTAATGTATAACAACGCCGATGCAATGACCGGCGGATTATTAAAAAAAGTATCCAGCAAATTGAAATAGAGAGCAGGCTATTTCACAGTGCAAGTAGCAACATTAAAAGAAAGAAAAAATTATGAATATACTAGTTACAGGAGGCTGCGGTTTTATTGGCAGCCACATGGTTGACCGCCTTTTGAACGAAGGGCACAAAGTTAGTGTAATTGATGATTTATCATCGGGTAATGCAAAGAATTTGGAGCAGCACAAAGACAATAAAAACTTGCAAGTAAATATTGCCAGCATTGCCGATTATGAAAAGATTCTTCCTCTTTTTAAGGATATCGATTGGGTATTTCACGTAGCTGCATTGGCCGACATAGTTCCTTCTATTGAGCGCCCTTTAAAATACCACAACTCCAATGTGAATGGAACCATAAATGTGTTGGAAGCTTGTCGCCACAACGGCGTAAAACGAGTGGTGTATGCCGCCTCATCTTCCTGCTATGGAATTCCGGATAGTTTTCCAACACCTGAAAGCGCTGAGATTCGCTGCCAGTATCCTTATGCAGTGACCAAATATTTAGGTGAAGAGTATTGCATGTATTGGGAGCAAGTATATAAAATGAACATCACCAGCATGCGCTTCTTCAATGTATATGGCCCTCGTGCGCGCACCAGTGGAACCTATGGAGCTGTATTTGGAGTGTTTTTAGCCCAAAAATTAAATAATAAGCCTTTCACTATTGTTGGCGATGGAACACAAACCCGTGATTTTACTTTTGTAACGGATATTGTTGATGCCTGTTATACCGCTGCAAAACGCGAAGATGTGAGCGGTCAGATTTTTAATGTGGGTAGCGGTAATACCTATAGTGTTAATCGATTAATTGAATTGTTGGGTGGCGAAAAAATTCACATTCCAAAACGTCCGGGTGAGCCCGATTGCACCTTTGCCGACACAACCCGTATCAATACCATCTTAGGTTGGAAGCCCAAAGTGAGTTTAGAAGAGGGGGTAAAAATAATGTTGGAAAATATCGATTACTGGCGTGAAGCCCCGGTTTGGGATCCATCAAGTATCGAAGTCGCCACTAAGGATTGGTTTAAATATTTAGGAAAATGACCTCAAAAATTATAGCCCTTGATAGTCTATCAGCTATCACCACAGAGTTAAAAAGGAACGGAAAAAAAATTGCCCATTGTCACGGATGCTTTGATTTGATGCACCTGGGGCACATCAAACATTTTGAAGCTGCAAAACAAGCTGCGGATGTGTTAATTGTTACCATAACTCCCGACCGATTTGTGAACAAAGGCCCCGGTCGGCCTGTGTTTAACGAAATACACCGCATGGAAGCCATAGCTGCTTTGCAATGTGTGGATTATGTGGCCCTCAATAAATGGGAAACTGCAGTGGAGACAATCAAAATTGTTAAGCCCGATTTATATGTAAAAGGTCAGGATTATAAAAATGCAAGCGACGACATTACCGGAAACATTGGCTTTGAAGAAGAAGCAGTGAAAACAGTTGGTGGTAAATTTTACATCACCGAAGAAGTCCAGTTTTCATCCTCAAAATTAATAAATGCGCATTTTTCGCCATTGAGTGATACCGTTCAGAGTTTTTTAGCCGATTTTAAATCCAAACACAGTGCGGATACGATAATTGCAGAAATTGAAAAATTAAAGGATGCAAAGGTGTTAGTGATTGGTGATACCATTATCGATGAATATCATTATTGCAAACCCCTCGGTAAATCATCTAAATCACCAACCATTTCGAGTGTTTATTTGCGTGGTGAGAGTTATGCAGGAGGTGTGCTGGCAATTGCCAATCACTTGTCGCAATTCGCCGGAAAGGTTGAAATGATTACCTGTTTAGGTGAAGAAAATACACAGCTGGAGTTGATTCAGGAGAAACTTTCCCCTGCTATTGAAAGCAAATTCTTTTACCGCAAAAATGCGCCAACACCGACTAAAAGAAGGTATCTCGATAAATACCTTAACATAAAATTATTTGAAGTTACCTTCATGAACGACTCCTATATTGAGCAGGAGTTAGAAACTTCTATGATTGCCTATTTGGAAAAGGTTTTGCCGCAATACGACATGGTAATGATTGCCGATTTTGGACATGGCCTAATTTCACCAAACATCATTAAATTTCTGGAGAAAAGCGGAAAATATTTAGCTGTAAATGCGCAAACAAATAGCAACAATTACGGCTTCAATTACATCACTAAATATTCAAGAGCCGATTATATATCTATTGATGAAAAGGAGTTGCGCTTGCCTTTTGGTGATAATTATGGCAAAGTAGAACCTTTGATTGAAAAGTTGAAAGCGATTACACATGCCGGATTAATTCAAATTACCTTAGGGCAGGAGGGAAGTGTATTGTATTACGACAATAAATTTGCCAAGGCTCCGGCTTTTGCTTCTGCAGTGAAAGACTCGGTTGGTGCGGGAGATGCGGTGTTATCAGTAACAGCATTATGCGCATTAAAAAATGTGAGCCCCGAAGTAATTGCCTTTGTTGGGAATTCAGTTGGCTCATTGGCGGTCGAAATTATTGGCAACGAACACCCGGTTTATAAGAAAGATTTGACTAAATTTATAAAACATTTATTGAAGTAAAATGAATATCTCAGAATTTACAGCAAAGTTTAACAGCTCGTTTGAGCAAGCATTTAAAGGTATTGAAGCCTTTGAAGGCGATACCAAGATTTCATTTGAGCAAGCCATCGAGAAATGCACTAACCTGGTTTTGAAGGCGCAAAAAGAGAATAAAAAAATAATGTTTGCAGGTAATGGTGGAAGCGCCGGAATTACTAGTCACATGGCAGTTGATTTTTGGAAAAATGGAAAAGTACGCGCTACCGCTTTTAATGATGCTTCACTGTTAACTTGTATTGCCAACGATTTAAGTTTTGAGCAAGTGTTTTCTGCGCCCATTCAAATGTTTAGCGATGCCGGCGATATTGCCATGTGCATCAGTAGTTCGGGAAGCTCAAAAAATATTATCAATGCTGCTGAGATGGCTGCTAAATCTGGTTGTTCAGTTATTACCTTTTCAGGCTTTAAGCCGGATAATGCATTAAAAAAATTGGGGCATATTAACTTCTTTGTTCCCGCCTTTTCGTATGGTTTTGTTGAAGTATTGCACAACCTCATTATACATTGCATATTGGATGCAAAAATGTACTGTACGGATAATATTGATATTTTTAATAAGAATACTAAGCTGTAAAATTATAATTCAAGATCAATTAGCTTCCTCAAAATAAACTTTTATTTTTCTTAATTTTGAAAAAAAAAAATTAAAAAATGGTGTTGATTCTTAAGCGGAGTGCAGATAAGGAAACAATCCAGAAATCCTTACAGAAAATTGCTAAAAAAGGCAAGAGTGGAGGATTTAATGCAAATCTTTTTTTAGGGAAATTAAAGCGCGGATTAAATGGTGTTAAATATCAAACCCAACTGAGGGATGAATGGAATTAGTTTGCTGGCAGATACCAATGTATTTATTAATTTGGCTGAAGATAAGGGCAATGCACAAGCCTATTTGCAAAATAACACAATTTATGCCTCAGTCATTTCAGAGCTGGAATTGCTAGGCTTCCACAATATTTCAAGCAAAGAATATAAATTTTTTGAAATACTTCTTCAAAATTGTACGGTTGTGGAATTAATTCGCCCAATAAAGGAAAAGGTAATTTCTATTAGAAGAAGTACAAAAATAAAATTGCCAGATGCTATTATCGTTGCAACTGCAATGTATTTAAATATTCCTTTGTTGACTTATGATAAGGGTTTGTCGCGTATTAAGAATATTGATTTGATAATTCCTGAATTGTAAATAATCAATTCCAATCCCTTGAAATTCATCCCCAAAGCATTCCTTCCGCCTGATTTATCTCAGGCTTCGCATTTAAATGCTGCGGCCGAGAAATTGGAAGCAATGCTTCTACAGCTTGATTATAAGTCGTTAAATCTATCCGATTACGGCAAAAGATATTATGCTTACGATTTGCGCAAGCTTACTTACATGTTGCAATCATATGTGTTTATGCTGCTTTGGGCACAGTATAAATCAGGAAAAAAATTCAATGAGTTAACCCTTTTAGATCATGGTGGCGGTGTTGGTATGCTCTCCCTGTTGGCTAAGTTGGCAGGTTGTAAAACGGTTATTCATCAAGACCTTAATCCTGTAATTTCAGCTGATGCAAAACGCATAGCAGATACATTAAATATTCCGATCGATTATTTTATAAACGGCGATACTCCTGAGTTTGTTGCTTTTGTAAATGCCAATAAATTGAATTTAAATATACTGGGATCTCGCAATGTAATTGAGCATGTATACGATTTAAATTTGTTCTTTACGGAAACTGCAAAAATTCAATCGGATAAACTTATCTTATTTTTAAGTACTACCGCCAACGAAAAAAATCCTTTGGTGAATACATATACAAAAGGACTCCAAAGGAAATTTGAATTAAAGGGAAATCCGGTTGCATGGGGTGAAAAGGAGTTGGACCGGGAGAATTCAGGAATCAATCAGCGAAAGCGAATAATTAAAAATGCTTTTCCTGCTATAGCTGAAACAGAAAATTTAAGACTTGCTGCAGCAACACGCGGACGAATAAAAGCCGATATTATTGCGGATGTGCAAGCTTACTTGAAGAATGGTAGTATGCCAATAGAATTAGCTCATCCAACAAATACCTGCTCACCCGAATCAGGTAGTTGGGTGGAGCATTTGTTGCCCCTAAATGATTATAAAGCAATGCTTGAGCAAAATGGATTTAAATTCGATTTTATAAATGGTTTTTACAATACAAATTATCCACAAGCCTATTTGAATCTAATAACGCCAACTATCAATCTCGCAATAAGAAGCCTTAAAAAAGGTGGCACTTTTTTAGCACCTTTTATTTCCATTATTGGTGAAAAATAAAGAGTGTGCTTACCAATCCAAAAATTGGTTCCACTTATTCTCCTACCTTTGAGTCCATACACTATTGGTCATGCAACATAAAGCACTGGAGAATTTAAAAATAGCATCCTTAAACGAAATGCAGCTGGCAACACTTGCCGCATCTAAAAAAACCAATGACCTAATTTTACTGGCGCCGACCGGTTCCGGTAAAACAATTGCCTTTTTGCTACCTCTGTTAAATGCGATGGATAGCGCTTTGTCAGGAATTCAAGCCATGGTAATTGTTCCATCGCGTGAATTGGCAATTCAAATAGAACAGGTGTTTAAGCAAATGCAAAGTGGGTTTAAAGTAAGCTGTTGCTATGGCGGACATTCCACCCGCACCGAAAAAAACAACCTCGAACAAGCACCTGCCTTACTCGTTGGAACTCCCGGCCGTATTGCTTTTCACATCCGCAATAAATACATCAATACAGCAAGCATCAAGACATTGGTATTGGATGAATTTGACAAAGCATTGGAATTTGGTTTTCAGGAAGACATGTCATTTATCGTGTATCACTTAAAAAATGTTCAAAAGCGAATTCTTATTTCGGCTACACAAATGCCCGAAATACCTGAATTTACAGGCATTACAAACCCAATCGAGATTATTTATCTGAGTAAAACTCCGACCAAAGCACTTGGCTTACAAGTAAAAGTGCTTCATTCCGAATCGCGAGATAAAACCGCTGCGCTCTTTTCACTTATTTGTAAATTGGGTAATACAGCAACACTTGTTTTTTGCAATCACCGCGATGCGGTGGATATGATTAGTGAGTTTTTTAATGAGAAGGGCTTGGAACATGGCGTATTTCATGGTAAAATGGAGCAAATCGACAGGGAGCGCGCACTTATTAAGTTTAGGAATGGTACGCATCGCATTTTGGTTTCAACTGATTTAGCGTCACGTGGATTAGATATTCCGGAAATTGAGAATATAATTCACTTTCAATTGCCACATACTGAAGAAATTTTTATTCATCGCAATGGCCGCACAGCGCGCATGAATGCAAAAGGTACCGCTTATTTGCTGTTAGCATCTAACGAACACATTCCACCCTTCATTAGCGAAAAGCCACAAGAAATTAAATTGTCGGATAAAGATAAAACTCCCGCAAACACACCTTGGTGTACACTTTACATCGCTGCCGGTAAAAAGGATAAAATAAATAAAATGGATATTGTAGGCATGTTATTGCAAAAAGGCAAATTGCAAAAGGAGGAATTGGGATTAATAGAAGTTTTGGATTTTTCGTCCTATGCGGCTGTTAGTCGAAGTAAAATTAATTCGCTCTTGGCATTAATCAAAGATGAAAAAATCAAGAATAAAAAAGTGAAAATGGCGCTTTCGGAGTAGAATAATTAACTTCTTTTTGTAATGAAATCTGCATCTCAATCATCCAAATCCGCCAACAAAGAAGCTTCTTCCGTTTTACTTGAACCGGCAACCAATTTATTAATCGTTGCAATTTCCTCTGCTGTCAGGTAACGCCATTCCCCATAATTAATTCCGTCTAAACGAATATTCATTATGCGGGTTCTTTTTAATTTGGTGACTTTATAATCCAAGGCATCGCACATTCTTCTAATCTGACGATTGAGTCCTTGTGTGAGTATAATTCGAAATCGATTTTTACTTTCTTGTTCCACAAAGCACTTTTTGGTAATGGTATCCAAAATTGGAATTCCATTTCGCATCTGAAGTATAAAGTCGTCACCGATAGCTTTGTCAACGGTTACAACATATTCTTTTTCATGATTATTTCCTGCACGCAAAATTTTATTTACGATATCGCCATCGTTCGTCAAAAAAAGTAAACCCTCCGAAGGCTTGTCTAAACGACCAATTGGGAATATACGTTTGGGATGATTCAGGTAATCAATTATATTATCTGGGTCTTTTAAATCGGTGGTACAAGTAATGCCAATGGGTTTATGAAAGGCAATATAAATGGGTGCTTCTTTTGATTTTAAAAGCTGTCCGTCAATTTTTATCTCATCGGCATCTGAAACTTTTGTTCCCAATTCAGGTGCTTTACCGTTCACCGTTACCCTACCTTTTTCAATTAATCGATCGGCTTCTCGCCGCGAACAGGTTCCGGTATCACTTATGTATTTATTTAAACGGGTCAGCATTTTCTTGTTGAAATTATTTTGTGAAGATAGCAAACTAGCGTCAATGATTTTTTACAGAATGCATACAAGGCAAAATATTATAAGAATCCACCGCTTAATTGGTGATACTGCATATTTCAACAAATGAAACAACATCCTCCGAAAGGAGAATCAGATGTAGCTTAAAAAAACCTATTCTAGTTTATTCAGCAGTTGAGGTATGAATAAACTTTAAAGCGGTTCTTCCTTTTGGTGTTTCAATGTTCATCATGTACATGCCTTCTGCAAGCATCGAAATATCAAAGGGTAACTGATAATTTCCTTTCGGGAAGTTTCTCATTTTAGTGAGCACCAAGTTTCCACTGAGGTCATAAATTTTTATTTCTCCTGCAACATCTGAATTTATAAAAGCATTCAGCTGAAGTAAACTTCCAATGGGATTAAAAGCTAGTCTAAATGAATTGTCGGAAGGAACAATCGCAACTTGATAGTTTGATGTTACTATCGATAACAAATCTGCTTCCCAAATTCCTCTGCCATAGGTTGCTGCTCTTAATTTATGTGTAGCATACTGAATTTTCAAATCGGTTATAGAAGTATTCGGTAAGTTACTTCCATAATAGGTCCATGCAGCGCTGGTATCGTTTCGGTAAAATATGCCTATATCGGTTCCAATATACAATTCGTGATTCGGACTGCTTTCATCAAATACACTCGAACTTACCGGCACATTTGGTAAACCACTCGATATATTTGACCAGGTGTTTCCGCTGTTTACCGATTTATACACTTTTACACCAACACTATATCCTCCAACGGTTGCATAAAGTATTGCCGGATTTACAGGATCGATTGCAATAGATGTAATTCCTGAAAAATTATTCAAGGCAAAAGGTAGCGAATGATTGGCCCAGCTTACTCCACCGTTAGTGGTTGTATAAATTTTATTTTCCCTTGCGGCATAAATTACATTTGAATTTAGTGTAGAAATTTCGAGCTCATCTAATTTATCGGAAGTTGAGCCGGTTAAATTGTTGCTAATTTTATTCCAGGTATTTCCTCTGTCTGTGGATTTGTAAACATCTTCATAACCCGCATAAATAGTGGATTGGTTGCTTGGATCGAGCAGGTAAGGTGTTACCCAATTTCCACTGATTCCTGCCGGTGTAATATCGTGATAGGTATCGTTGGTCCAGCGATCCATGGAGCGATACAACTGACCATCCACGTAAGTCGTATAAATAATTTGTGTATTGGATTGATCAATGGCAGTTTCCATAGCATCCCCACCATTTGTGGAAGCCCATGAGTTAAGTCCGGTTCTTTTTCTTCCACCGTTATCTTGTGTTCCGCCAATCATAAAAACAGGATCGGATTGTGCCACTGCAATCGAATAAAACTGTGTAATAATTAAGCCATTGCTTAGCTCTGCCCATGAACCGGCTACCTCATCATAATTATATAGTCCTCCATCGTTACAAAAATAAATTAAATCACTCAAGGGATTAAATGCAACAAATTGTTCATCCGCATGCACCTCGACATGCACGCCATCGTTGTACCAATTTGTTTTTTGTACCCAATTAATGCCGCCATTCGTAGATTGAAATATTTTTGTGTAACCGGAATAAACAATGTTGGAATCGAGCGGAGAAATAAAAATGATGGCATCTTCCTGTAATGCGGAAACGTATGAAAAACTTGCACCGCTATTGGATGATTTGTAATAATTTTTTGTGCCATTCCCGCTAAGCATTACTCCAATAATATTAGGATTGGCAGCAGTTACAGTGATTTTTATTCTGTTGTAAGGAGCATTAAATGAACTGGCTGCTGTAAAATTAATTCCACCGTTTGTGGATTTATAAACCTCTGAAGAACCCCAGTAATCGTCGCTTGCAGCATATACCGTTGTACTGTCACCGGGACGAAATTTCACATCCTTAAATCCACCACTATGCACCATCGTCCAGCTGTTTCCTCCATTGTTGGTGCGAAATAAACCATCACTTTTCGCCACTAAAATTACATTTGGGTTGGTAGGTGACATCGCCATGGCATAATACGCAATGCCGTCTGAAAAATTTGAAATTAAAGTGGTGGGTGCCCAATTTAATCCGCCATCGGTAGATTTATACATGCCTAATCCATAGTTCCACCATCCGCCATGGTCGCCAAGTGTAATGTAAATAATGTCGGGATTACTTGGATCTACAAGTATATTTCCAACACTACAATAAGGCAACCCATCGCCCAAAGGAGAATAGGTTGCACCTCCATCCAATGTTTTCCATATCCCACCAATGGGTGCACCTACCCAAAAAATATTGGGATCGGTAGGGTGAAATGCAATAGAAGTTAAGCGCCCCATCCCATCATAACCCCCGCTGGTAGAAGTTTGTGAAATGTTTACCCAAGGTGCGTTAACAGAAGCACTCCGAGCTTGAGCAGCTCCTTGTAATTGATTATAAACAGCGGCTTGCGACAATAAATCAGGAAAGGAGCCATCCGTGTTCACGCGGTCTTTCCAATACCATTCCCAACGTTTGTAACGTAAGTAATCGTTATCTTCTTTTTCCACTTTGCTTGCCGCGGATTTTTCTGCTTCGTCGCTTTTAAAAAATGAATCAGCACTTTCTTTTATGAGCTCAAAATTTAAAGGGCCTGAATAACGATAGCTACCAAAATTTATCTGAGCAAAACAAAATTGATGAATTCCTAAAAGTAAAATGCTTACTATTTTTTTCATGATAGAAGGGATGTGGTTTTATGATTTATTGCTACTACCAAATTTAATGAAAAAGTTGAGAACGGTTAAAAAAATTGAACAAACATGTTTCTCATGATCGATTTGTGTTTTCTCATTTGGTTTCATAAATCGTTTACTGCTGTTTTTTTTGAAATGAAGTTTAATCCATTTTTATTATTCTCCTCTTTTACAAGCAATGTTTTGCAAGTTTGATTGCCGCTAGAGATACTTCGAAATTTTTCTAACCAAATGCATAATTCTTATTCTTGTTTCAAATAATTATTATCTTTCCCAAAAAAACCTCCCCTATGGAACTAGTTCAAAAACAACCCCGTACCTTACTGTTCAATGGTAACGGTGCTGATTTATTTGGAATATTGGTAGTCAATATTCTGTTAATGATTGTAACGCTTGGATTTTATTATCCTTGGGCAAAGGCGCGCAAACTGCGCTACTTATATGCCGAGACAGAATTGGATGGAAATCGATTTACTTTTCATGGAACGGGTAAGGAAATATTTTGGGGCTTTATTAAATCGGTAGTGTTGATGATAGTATTGTACGGTGCTTTAATTGCCGGAACACTTTCTCGAAATCCCTTTTTAGTTGTCCTCACAACTATTCTTTTTTTTCTCGCTTTTTTTATAATTGTGCCACTGGCTATTCATGGATCTATGCGGTATCGCATGTCGCGCACTTCCTGGAGAGGAATTCACTTTGGCTACAGAGGGGATCGTTGGGTGTTGGTAAAAAAGTTTATTGGTGGTATTTTATTGACGGTCATCACGCTTTATATTTACCTTGCTTGGTTTATAGTGGACATCCGCAAATACATGATTGGAAACATCCGCTTTGGAGATGTAAGTTTTAAATTTATTGGTACCGGTGGTGGCTTGTTTTTGATGAATTTGAAAGGATTATTGCTGACCTTAATAACTTTTGGAATTTACAGTTTTTGGTGGATGCGCGACATGATGCGCTTTTATGTTGACAATACTAAAATCATAAAAAATGAGCAAGAGTATAGCATTAACTTTACCGGCAGTGCAGGAGGAATTTTTAAATTAATTTTTGTGAATTACCTTTTAATCATATTCACTTTAGGAATTGCCATTCCATGGGTGATGGTGCGAACGCTTAAATTTATTTATAGCAATGCTGCAATCGACGGAGAGTTTGATACCAGCAACATTCTCCAAACAGAGCAAGAATACAAAGATGCCATGGGCGATGATTTGGTAGACATGTTCGACATCAATATTATTTAGCACGAATGGTTTTTGATGCACTTTACTACGATGGTAAAACTTCCAGAGGTAGTGTGGTTACAATTCAATTGCTTGATTCAACGATAAAAGTCAATCTTCCCGATGAAGTGCTTACGTGGAATTTAAACGATTTAAATCTTCATGAATCTTTTTTTAATAAGGAAGTAGCGGTTATAAAACACGGTGCAACATTTCCTTATGCAGCAATTGAAATTAAGGGTGCTGATTTTCAACTTTATTTTCAACGGACTTATCCATCCGCAAAAATTAAACAAACCGATATTAAAGTTTTTCAAAATACCGGGCGACGCACAATTGTTGTAATAATTTTAGGTGTATTGGGTTTGATTTTACTTGCCTATTTTGTGCTTATTCCGGCTACAGCCGAAGCCATCGCTAAGCGCATTCCCATTAGCTACGAGATGTCGATGGGCGAAGAAATGTTTCAGCAAATAAGCAATAGCATGGAAGTGGATTCGGAACAAACTGCTTTAGCGAATTCTTTTTTTAAAGGATTAAAAATAAAGGAAACCTATCCAGTTAAAATTACGGTGGTGCATTCCGATATCAGCAATGCATTTGCTTTTCCGGGTGGACACATTGTGGTGTACGACCAAATGTTTAAAGTCATGAAACGCAAAGAGGAATTTGCAGCTTTACTCAGTCATGAATATTCGCATGTTGCACACCGGCACATTACGCGCAGTCTCTTTCGTAATTTAGGTACTTATTTGGTGATTTCATTAGTGATAAGCGATGTAAACGGAGTGATGGCAGTGCTCTTACAAAATGCCGATAATTTAAAATCCTTAAGTTACTCGCGCAGTTTAGAGAAGGAAGCAGATGAACAAGGAATGTTGCTTATGCAAGACGCCGGTCAAGATACGGATGGAATGCTACTTTTATTTAAACACTTGGGCGATGCCAATAAGGGTTCACAAGATATTCCCGAATTTTTAAGCACGCATCCCATGTTAGAGGGCCGCATGAAAAATATTAAAAGCCTCGCAAAGAAGAATACCAAACCACTTCGCGAAAACCCTGAATTAGATGCTATTTGGACGAGGTTAAAGGACTTGAATTAGTTAGATTATTCGGCAACAAATTTCATATATCTAGCATTGCAACTTTTTTTTAATTGCAGCGAAACTGCCACTCCTCCTCGTTTGCAACGAGGAGGTCTTAAAATTTGCGTTTGTAACGCATTAAACAACTTGTTCAATTAAAAAAAGGATAAAATCAAAAAAATGAGTAGTATTTATAAAATCACCCATTTAGCCTATTGACAACTAAGTATCATTTTATCAATCTTGTGCCAGAATCAACTGTAATCTTTAATTAGTAAAAACCGCAACTCCTCCTCGTTTGCAACGAGGAGGTCTTAAAATTTGCGTTTGTAACGCAAAAACAACAAATTCAATTAAAAAGTAAATTCAATATGAGTGGTGATAGTTATAAAATCACGGATCAAAATTCTATTCATTTCTTAACCTTAACCATAGTTGATTGGATTGACCTATTTTCAAGAAAGGAATATAGTTATATAGTTATTGATTCTCTTAATTATTGCTGCAAAGAAAAAGGGCTGATTGTATTTTCTTATGTGATTATGACCAACCATATTCATTTAATTTGCAAGGTAAATGAGCCCCATACCTTATCGGAATTTTTAAGGGATTTTAAAAAGTTTACTTCGAAACAATTTATCAAAGCGATGCAAGAAATTGGTGAGAGCCGCAAAGAATGGATGATTAATAAGTTTGCTTTTGAGGCGAAACGTATTGGCAGGGCAAACAATTATAAAATATGGAAAGATGATAATCATGCTATTGAAATTGGCGACTATATTGATATTGAACAAAAGGCCGACTATATTCACGACAACCCTGTAAAGGCAATGATTGTAGAGAATGCCGTAGATTATATTTTTAGTAGTGCAAGAGATTATGCCGATTGCAGAGGTTATGTTGAGATTACAAAGTTTTAATTATTTGATAATTTATATGGAAATATGTTGAAATGGAATTTTTTATTTTATGCGTTCCAAACGCATACTTTGAAACTCCTCGTTGCAAACGAGGAGGAGTGGCAGCAGTGCAACTAAGATGGCTGCAGGCACCATACCCTAATAAATGCTTGGACGTGCAAATTTAAGCAAAAGGAGTCCCTTGTTTTGTATTGAGATAGCTCTGCAAGCTTTTCTCAAAATAAAGGCGCCAATTTTTTACTTGCTCATCGTAACATTCTAAAAAGGGATCTAATCCAAAATGCGTTAAGTGAATTTGAGACTTATCTTTTTCTACTAGGATTTCAAGTGAGATGAGGCTTCCAACAAGTTCCTTTTTATCACGGATAGACGGAATATCAAAAAAAGCATCGGTACATTTCCACAAAATTTTCTTTTCCGGAATACTTTCAACTACGTTTAAAGTCAAATAGCTTGTTCCAAAGCGAACAGTAAAAGTATCACCTTTATTGGATGCATCACCTTCAACAACTTTTGTCCACCAACTCGATAAATTTTTTGTTAGCGCATCAAAAGCAAAGTGGGAGTTGGTGTGAACAGTAATTCTATTGAAATAATTTTCTGAATCCATACTAATAATGTGAGTTGTAAAATGATTTTTTCAAAACTATATGTTATGGATGTGGAGAAAAATGACTTTAGTCTGCTTTTATGTTCTACTTGTAAAAACATAAATCTAACCTTCTGTTGTATAGCTTATAAAATAAACTCCTTATGGTTATTGAACATAATTTGCGATTCATTTTTTTTAACAATGAACGGTAAAATTCGCATTTCTATTAATCCTTGTTATGTTGCAAACTTGATTTATTTCTTAGTCACATGTCTATAAGAATGCGCCAGTGGGTTTAAAAGGTTGGTGATTTCGAAGCACTAAACTGTTGAAAGCAATGAACTTGATAATAAGCACCATGCTTCATTTATCCATTGAACCGACATTTCTTTTGAGTGCTTTAACCTGCTGCCGTTTTTCCTGCCCGATTCATTGGCTGTCCAAGTTTGCTATTCTGAATAATTGGTAAAAGTTTTTCCGTCAAATTTGTATAAGCCAGTGTTTCTTGTTCCAATCCAAATATTTCCATTTCTGTCTTGAAGCATACTCCAAACAAAATATTTACTCATACCATCAATTGTGTTGTAGTTTTTAAATACTTTTCCATCATAACACCATATTCCTCCATCATTTTCAACGGTTGAAAGTTTTTCTTCTCCACTGAACCAAATATTGCCTGCAGTATCTACCAATATTGGATTTCCAATTCCTGCCTTCTCAGTAAAATTATTAAAATATTTCCCATTGTAAATGAAATTTCCGTGCCCTCTGCCTCCAAACCATATATTTTCATTTTTATCATTTAACATATATCTAATCCATCCATCACTATTGGGTTTCACACTCGTTAATGATTTTCCATCGTAACGAATAACTCCTTCCATTGCGATTGGTCCAGACCCCATCCAAATTGTTCCACTACTATCTTCCAAAATACACTGTATCCATTTAAGTTGAAGTTTTTGATTGTTAATTAAGTTGTTATTGTCTAAAAAGCGATTAAATATTTTTCCATCGTAACAATAAAGACCCTCAGTAGTACCAAACCAAATTTTACCACTTTTGTCTTGTAACATTCCCCAAACTTCATTTTTAATTAAAGTGTTATTATTTGATGTATTAGTAAGGTGAAAATTGTTGCTGTTCATCATTGTAAATGGCATATTGGTTATGGTTTGTCCATCGTAACGACAAACACCGTTTTCTGTTCCGAACCAAATGTTACCTTCTTTATCTTCCAAAATGGAATACAAGCAATTAGAATTTAAACCATCTTTCTTTGTGAATTGAGTAAATATTTTTCCGTCATAACGATAAACTCCTTCACCTGTAGTGCCAAACCAAAGGTTTCCTGCTTTGTCCTGTAGGCTACAATGAACATTATCCTGTTCAATTGAACCTTGTGTTTTTAAAAGTTTAGGTTGTCCTGTAGAAATCGATTTTGGTTCAGGTTTGCTGTCTGCCGCTGAATGCGTTGAAGTTTGCCCGTTGCAGGAAGTCAAAAAAGTCAAAACTAACAGAAGAGAATAAATTGGTTTATGAATGCAATACTTTGTCATTTGTTATTTGATGTATTTGTCAAAGTTAAAGTTTTGCCGGTTGGTTTAGCCTTCCAATGTTCAAGGATAGCAATGTCCCTAGCGGCTGCAGGTAACGCTGAGACTTGCGCTACTGTATAATTTACGAATTGATTTATTCCAAATAAAAAGACCGACTCTTTTCAGAACCGGTCTTTTTACTTTTTGAAAACAAATAAAATTTATTTCACTGCATCCACCACAGCTTTAAAAGCTGCCGGATGATTCATTGCTAAATCGGCAAGTACCTTGCGGTTTAACTGCACATTTTTAGCATGTATTTTACCCATAAACTCGGAATACGACATTCCATGGGGGCGAATACCAGCATTGATACGTTGAATCCACAAACCGCGGAAATTCCTTTTCTTGGTTTTTCTGTCGCGGTAAGCGTAGGTTAAACCTTTTTCCAACGTATTTTTTGCAACCGTATACACGTTTTTACGGGCACCCCAATAACCTTTGGTTTGATTGAGGATTTTTTTTCTTCTAGCTTTACTCGCTACCGAGTTGACTGATCTTGGCATTTTGTTTTTGTTTTTTTGAATGGAGCGTTCTCACGTCTTGGAGAATCTTGTTAGCTGCAATTCAGGTTTGTACTACTTGTTAATCTGCGCTTAAAAGAAGCGGATAAATTATTTACCGATGTTCAACATACGTTTCACTCCACCTAAATCGGCATCGTTCACTAATGTTGGGTTCGACAAATTTCTTTTTCTCTTGGTGCTTTTTTTGGTCAAAATGTGACTTTTAAAAGCATGCTTTCTTTTAATTTTTCCTGATCCGGTGATAGAGAATCTCTTCTTTGCACTGGAATTGGTTTTCATTTTAGGCATCTCTGTTTTTATTTATTTAATTATTGGTATACTCTTTAATCATTTTTCGTAAATCCGTTCCGAATCGTTTATTCGTAAGCTATTTACTTTTTTTCGGCGCAATCATCATTTGCATTTTCTTTCCTTCTAAAAGTGGTAATTGTTCCACCTTTCCGATCTCTTCTAATTCTTGTGCAAACTTTAATAATAATATCTCACCCTGTTCTTTAAACAAAATCGAACGACCTTTAAAAAACACAAAGGCTTTCACTTTTGATCCTTCTTCTAAAAATTTTACGGCATGATTCTTTTTAAAATTAAAATCGTGCTCATCTGTATTGGGTCCAAAGCGAATTTCCTTTACAACTACCTTCGATGCTTTGGCTTTTATCTCTTTTTGTTTCTTTTTTTGTTCGTATAAGAATTTCTTATAATCAATAACCTTACATACCGGTGGTTCTGCTGTTGGCGATATTTCAACCAAGTCCAAACCTGCATCACGCGCAATATCCAGCGCTCTTTCAATAGCAAAAATTCCGGTTTCAATTCCTTCACCAACCACACGAACGGTGCGCGCTCTAATGCGTTCGTTAATGTTATGCGTGTCTTCTGCTTTACGTGGATTCTTACTGAATCGTCTGTCGAAATCAGGACGTGGAGCCGCTGCTGTAGTGGGCTTCTTGAAATTCGGGTTGTAGTATTTTGTTGCTATATGCTTGTCCTCCCTTAATTTTAGTTATTGACTTTTTGATTTTTTGAATGCGAGATTTTGTCTTTTATACTTCAACAAATCTCTAATTCAATACTTCTTATTTCTTTATTTTAATTTACTAGTTCCTTTTTCATCAGTTCTGCGAAGCCTTCTATACTAAAACTTCCTAAATCTCCTTCGCCTTGTTTCCTTACAGAAACGGTATTATCAGCAATTTCTTTTTCACCTATCAACAACATGAACGGAATTTTTTTCAACTCCGTATCCCGTATTTTTTTGCCAATTTTCTCGTTCCTTTCGTCAACGAAGCCGCGAATATCGTAATTATTTAACAAATTTAAAACATTTTTTGCTTCCTCGTTGTATTTTTCACTTATCGGAAGCACAGCTATTTGTTCCGGACTTAACCACAGCGGGAACTTTCCGGCGCAATGCTCAATCAAAACAGCCACAAAACGCTCCAATGAACCAAATGGGGCACGGTGTATCATTACCGGACGATGTTTTTGGTTATCGCTGCCGGTATATTCCAATTCAAAACGAATCGGTAAATTGTAATCCACCTGAATAGTTCCCAATTGCCATTTGCGACCAATTGCATCTTTTACCATAAAATCCAATTTTGGACCATAAAAGGCTGCTTCCCCTAATTCAACAGTGGTTTTTAAACCCTTTTCCTGTGCCGATTCTATAATGGCACTTTCGGCCAATGCCCAATTTTCGTCGCTTCCAATGTATTTGCTTTTATTGTTTGGATCACGTAATGAAATTTGAGCAGTGTAGTCTTGAAAATCCAAAGCTTTAAACACATACAACACCAAATCAATCACCTTACAAAACTCTTCTTTTACTTGGTCGGGACGGCAAAACAAATGGGCATCATCTTGTGTAAAGCCTCTCACACGGGTTAAACCATGCAACTCACCGGCCTGCTCGTAGCGATACACCGTTCCAAATTCAGCCAATCGAACCGGCAAATCTTTGTAGGATTTTGGGGAGGATTTATAAATTTCGCAATGGTGCGGGCAATTCATGGGTTTTAAAAAAAACTCTTCATCCTCGCGTGGCGTGTGAATGGGCTGAAACGAATCCGCTCCGTATTTTTCGTAATGTCCGGAGGTAATGTATAAATTTTTATTTCCGATATGCGGTGTAATTACTTGTTGGTAACCGGCTTTTGCTTGTGCTTTGCGCAGAAAGTTTTCTAAGCGTTCGCGCAAGGCAGTACCTTTTGGAAGCCACAAAGGAAGGCCCATTCCCACTTTTTCGGAGAAGGTAAATAACTCTAATTCCTTGCCTAATTTGCGGTGGTCGCGTTTTTTTGCTTCTTCGAGTAATACCAAGTATTCCGCAAGCTCTTTTTGTTTGGGAAAAGTAATGGCATACACACGTGTAAGCATTTTATTTTTTTCATCGCCACGCCAGTAGGCACCTGCAATATTCATAAGCTTTGCGGCCTTAATAAATCCGGTATCGGGAATGTGCGGGCCACGGCATAAATCGGTAAAATTTCCTTGTTGATAAAAAGTGATGCTTCCATCTTCCAAATCTTTTATCAAATCCAATTTATATTCGTCTTGCTTTTCAGTGAAATAAACAATGGCATCGGCTTTAGAAACTTCGCTTCTAATAAACTTATTTTTTTGCTGCGCCAACTCCAGCATTTTATCTTCAATCTTTTTAAAATCATCAGCCGTAAAGGCTTTGCCACCTAAATCAATATCGTAATAAAAACCATTTTCAATAGCAGGTCCAATTCCGAATTTAGTGCCGGGATACAATGCCTCTAAGGCTTCCGCCATAATGTGTGCGGAGGAATGCCAATAGGTAGCTTTTCCGTCTGCATCATTCCAAGTCAATAAAGCTAAAGTTGAATCTTCATGAATAGGGCGTGAAGCATCCCAGACAGCACCGTTTACTTTTGCGGCAAGCACATTTCTTGCTAAGCCTTCACTAATACTAAGCGCAACTTGCATAGCAGTTGTTCCGTTCTCATATTCCCGCACCGCCCCATCAGGCAAAGTTATTTTTATCATAAATCAATTGTAAAAATTAAAAAAAGTTTGCAAAGATATGTAATTACTAAGGTTTTGCAAATGATGACAAAAGAGTAAATTGATGTTTTTTTAACAATTGTAAATGCACTGAAATCTTTACAAATAGTGTGATTTAGACCTTTTGACATTAAAAATAAATTGGTAATTTCGCAGCTTCTTAAAATCTACTAACTCAAAATAAATAAAATGATTAAAAAATTACTTGTAGCTGCCTTACTAATAGGCTGTCAAAATTTCTCACAAGCGCAATATTGCACACCACCTGTCACAGCACTTCATACTGTAGATTGTAACTCCGGAACTGTTGGATATATTGACGGAGTTAGTATTACCGGAACAACACTTAATACCACAGCAACAGCATGTAGCCCGGGAGGAACTTCTTGGATTTTATATAACAGTTTAAGTAATCACACCTGCACACTAACAAAAGGGAGCACCTATAGTTTTAATATTAGTGATGCCGGTGGAAGCCAAATTATTTCTATTTGGATTGATTATGACCAAAACCAAAGTTTTGATGCCAATGAATGGACTCAGGTAACTACCGCTTCTACCGTAGGAGTAGTAAATAGCGTTTCTATTACAATTCCAAATACAGCATCGACAGGAATAACCGGAATGCGTGTTCGAACAAGAACTGCCACCTTTGCAAATGGTTCCACAGATGCATGTACCTCATTTGGATCGGGCGAAACAGAAGATTATTTTGTTACCTTAACAGGAAGCAGTTCAGGAACAGGATGTATCGCAACATCTCAATACCCTTCAACTACTATAACAGGGCCAACCACTACGGGTCAAAATGTAGTAATAACCGATATTAACGTAAATTGTAATTACTCAGGTGAGTTTTCTGTTGTAACATTAACCGCTGGCAACTATACCTTATATTCTACCACCTCAACCGATATTTTCACAATTACTGATGCTTCAAACAACATTTTATTTAATGGGGTGCAACCCTTCTCTTTTACGGCCACAGCCGGAACCTACAGAGTTCATGTGTTTGAATCTTCTGTATGTACCACAAATTCTATTTGCCGTGGTGTTTCGATTACAAGAAATGGAGCAGCCAGCACACCGCCAACAATAACAACAACGGCTATAACTGCAATTACTACAACCACCGCAACAAGTGGAGGAAATGTTACTAGTGCCGGTTCAGCAACGGTTACTGCGCGTGGTGTATGCTATTCTACAAACGCCAATCCAACTACTGCCGATGCAATTCTTGCTGGTGGATCAGGAACCGGTTCATTTGTCTCCAATTTAAGCGGATTAACTGCCGGTACAACTTATCATGTGAGAGCCTATGCTACAAGCACAGCAGGAACATCTTATGGTGCTGACCAAAGTTTTACAACTACCAGTTCTTTAACCGGATGTATTTCCACCACCATGTATCCTCAAACCGTTACTGCCGGTCCAACAGCCAATGGACAAACGGTAACAATTGTTACTGATCAATATGCCGGAGAATATTATGAAATAAACTTAGTGGCCGGGGCATTTTCGGCAGGTTCATCGGTTGCAACCGATTATTTAACAGTAACGACTACAACCAACACAGTAATTGCCAGCGGGGTGAATCCAGTTATTTTTTCAGTGGCAGCCGGTACCTATCGCGTGCATGTATTCAAAAATGCTGCATGTCTAACTGAAGCAGTTTCACGAACAACTACTATGACAAAGCTAGGTATACCAACTGTTACCACTACAGCAGCAACAGCTATTACAGCTTCAACTGCTAATAGCGGAGGAAATGTTACTAATTCAGGAACTAGTGCTGTTACAGCACGTGGCGTTTGTTATGCGACTACTGCAAATCCAACAATTGCAAATTCAACAGTTGCGAGTGGTTCGGGTGCAGGAGTATTTACTGCAAACCTTACAGGATTAGCTATGGGAACAACCTATCATATTAGAGCTTATGCCACAAATGCTTCTGGTACTTCCTATGGTAGCGATCTAACTTTTACCACTAGTACACAAGCTTTGCCTTCTGTTACAACAACTGCAGTTACGGGGGTAACAACCTCCACTGCAAATAGCGGTGGAAATGTAACCAGCATAGGTGGTTCGGCTGTTACCTCACGAGGTATTTGCTATGCTACTACAACCAATCCAACCTTAGCAAACACAGTTATTTCGGGAGGTGCCGGTGCAGGATCTTTTGTTTCTAATATGACCGGTTTAAACCCTAACAGCACCTATTATGTGCGTGCTTATGCTACAAACACAGCTGGAACAACTTATGGAAGCCAGGTTACATTTGTAACATCTAACCCAACACCACCAACTGTTACAACTGCAGCTTCACCGCTAGTAAGCTTTTTTACAGCGACTGTGGGTGGAAATGTTACCAATGCTGGAACTTCTGCAATTACCAGCAGAGGTGTGTGCTATAGCACCTTTTCTAGTCCAACCATTGCAAACTCATTTGTATCAACCGGCGGAAGTACCGGTGCCTTTTCTGTTGACTTACTTGGTTTGTCTGGTAGTACGACCTACCACTATAGGGCTTATGCTACCAATAGTGTAGGAACTTCTTATGGTGCTGATTTAACTTTTACAACATTAGATCCATGTGTAAATAGTACCGAAGTATATTTAACCAATATGGCATTTATGGATTTAGCAACTGCTAATGCCACGCCTACATATTATAGCACCTATGTAGTTCCCAACGCACAAGGCTTACCCGGATTACCTGCCACATTAAATTACAATCCTTTAAATCCTTATAACTTGGTTAATCCAGGATTACCTGTTAGAATGAAAGTTAAAAGCTACAACAACAAAACCAACGGAACTTCTGTGGTGAGCGGTTTGTGTAAATTAAGAACTACAGATCCTAACATTACTATTCTGGATAGTACAGCAGGATTAAACAACGTAGGCTGGCACAATGAAGCATGGTCAACGGATGAGTTTGAGTTTCAGGTATCGTATAGTGTGTTTACCAGTTATACAGCTTATGTAGAAGTTGTAATTGTTGAAGGTGCTAATCAATATTACACCCGTTGTATTCCAATTCCTATTCGTGCTTTTACAGTAGGTCAGATGGATGTTGACGATGACAACAATCCCGATAGTAATGGAAACAACAACGACCTAGCAGAGCCAAGTGAAATAGTTGAGTTTTTACCTTATATTAATAACTCGTCTACTTTCTCCGCGTCTTATGTAGCCGGTTTTGTGATGAATTTTGATTATTTGTCGAATGTTGCCATTTGGGATAATCATATCGGTTCATCCGGAAATGTGTATGCACAAGGCTGGTGGAATTATAGCTTTGCACAACCACAGCCCATCCCGGCCGGAACAAACGGTACCTTACCGGAATATGATTTTGTGTTTGATTATACCTATCCGTCAACCTATAGATTCGACCTTCATTTGATGATGGCCGGTGGTTTTAACTTATTAGACGCACCTAATAATATTACATTGATGCGTACTTCAACACCTTTAACTTTTAACGCGAATTTTCCAACAATTCCACCAACCGGTATAAATGCAATTGCTACTTCAAATGAGATTAATGTATTTCCCAATCCATTTAGCAATGAACTTTCGGTTCGTGTAAAAACCGGATTGGAGCATGCAAAATATACTATAACTAATCCGCTTGGAAGTATTGTTGCAAGCGGTTATTTAGAAGGAACTATGACTTCAATTAACTTGGAGAAATTAGCAGCAGGTTTATACAACCTAACTATTAATGGACAATCTAGCATAAAGATTTCTAAAAAATAAATATTCTTTCCAATTACAAAAAGGCCTTGCTCACGAGTTGAGCAAGGCTTTTTTGTTGAATTTGCCAATACTTTCTTAGGTGTAAAAAACTTATTAAACGGTAATTTTTCAGTTTCAGCTTAAATTAACTTTGTATTCATAAAAATAGTATAAAATGAAAAAAATATTTCTCTTAATAGCCTTAATGATTAGTATAAAAGCGCAAGTTTTTTCCCAATGTTATGCAACTCGAAATTGGCCTACAGGAACTTTTCAAGCGCCGGCATCGGTTGCGTTGCCTACCCAAATATCACTAGCGAATGGTAATCCATGGAACAGTTCAGGCGACTATTTTAGAGTTGTTAGTTTTATTCCGGGGAATACATATCAAATGTATGAACCAGGTGGAGGTTATTTTACATTAAGATTAAATTCAGGTAATGGACCAGTTGCATTTTCTGGAACAAATGTAACTTTTACCCCAACTGGATCAGGAGGCGTTAATTATTATGTTCATTTTTTTTATGATAATACTTGCACATCTAATTCGCTCGGTTATGGCATTGAAGTGAGGTTAATTTCGATTGGAGGGACTGCTCCAACTTTAACAACAACACAGCCTGTGCTGTTAACTTCCACTTCTGTTACCTGTGGTGGAAATATTACCAATGCCGGTTCAACTGCAGTTTTTGCGCGCGGAGTATGTTGGTCTAATTCTCCCAACCCAACAGTAAATAATTATTCGGTCAATTCAGGGAGTGGTTCAGGTGTTTTTTCATTAACTGTTTCGAGTTTGGCTCCGAATTTAACCTATCATATGCGCGCTTGGGCTGCAAATAATACGGGAACATCGTATGGAAATGATGTTGTTTTTACAACCATAGCCGGCTGTGTAGGTTCAACAAACTATCCCACCGGAGTGCAAGTTGGACCAACCGTAAATGGTCAAACGGTAGCAATTACTCAGCCGACCGGAAATTGTAATTATTCTGGTGATTACTTTGATGTTTCGCTTGTTACCGGAAATTTTACATTTAATTCGAGCAATGTAACTGATTTTTTATCAATTACAGATTTATCGAATGCCTCATTACTCTATTCAACACAGCCTTTAACAGCTACAGTTTCTGTAGCCGGTACATTTCGAGTGCACATTAATACCAATGCTAATTGTTTAGGGGATAATGTTTGTAGGGGAGTGACAATAACCCGAACGGGAGGGGCACAAGCAACTCCGACCGTTACTACCGCAACTCCATCTGCTGTTGGTTCCACAACTGCAACATGTGGTGGTAATGTTACCAGTGCCGGTTCAGGGACTGTTACTTCACGGGGTGTTTGTTATTCAACCCAAGCAAATCCAACCATATCAGGTTCTAAAGTTACCAGTGGCTCCGGTACCGGTGCATTTACAGTTAATTTAACAGGATTAGCCAACAGTGTGACCTATCATGCAAGAGCTTTTGCAACAAATAGTGTTGGAACTTCTTATGGCAGCGATGTAACTTTTTCAACCAATACGCTTTTCTTGCCTTATGTTACTACGGGTACGGTTACTTATGTTTCATCCACTATGGCGGATGCTAGCGGAAATGTAACCAATGCTGGTTCTGATCCAGTTACTGCTGCAGGTTTTTGCTACGCTACTTCAGTTAACCCAACCATTGCCAATTCAACTATCACTGCTGCATTTGGACTCGGGCCTTTTTCAGCCTTTATTAGTGGCTTAGTACCAGGTACTACCTATCATGTGCGGGCATTTGCAACATCTGCCGCAGGCACTGCTTACGGTGCCGATGTTACCTATGCAGCACCTGCTTTGGTAGCTCCAACTGTTACTTCAACAGCTGTAACTGCTATCACTAATTCATCGGCAACTAGTGGTGGAAATGTTACCAATTCAGGAGGTTCAAGCGTAACTTCAAGAGGAATATGTTATGCAACTACAGCTAATCCTACATTAGCTGACAATATTGTTTCAGGTGGAAGCGGCACCGGTTCATATACTTCCTCTTTAACCGGTTTATTGCCAAGTACCAATTACTATGTGAGAGCTTATGCTACAAATGCTATCGGAACAGCATACGGGAGTCAAGTAACTTTTACAACAACTTCACCTAATGCAGTTCAGGATATTATTGCGAATAATGGGATACAGGTTTATCCGAATCCATTTAATACTTATTTTAATGTGAAGGTTAGACCGAACTTGGTTCATGCTGCTTATTCGGTTTTTAATGGTACCGGAAAAATTGTTGAAAGTGGGTTTTTAGAAGGAGAAACAACTGTTCTGCATCTAGAGAATATTCCAAACGGAATTTATAATTTAAAAATTCAAGGAGAACACAGTATTAAGATTTCAAAACGCTAAAAAAATTTTAGCCAATAAAAAAGGCTTGCTTCGATTGGTGAAGCAAGCCTTTTTTGTGGAGTTAATTATTATTGAAACATCAACTTTTGGAAATATGTTTTATCTCCAGAGCTTATTTTCAACATGTAAATTCCTTTTGGTTTTGTTTGCAAATCAATTGTGCCTTGATAGCTGTTTCTGAAATTATTGATTGCAGCTGTATGAGCTAGTTTGCCTTGTGCATCAAACACTTCTACCTTTATATCTTTTGTATTGAAATCACTTAGTGCATAAGTAAATAAACCGTTTCCTGGATTTGGATATACGGATACATTTTCGGAAAAACTTAGTTGTTTAGTTGATAATGGTCCATCACTAATGTTTACATTATCGATATATAAATTATTTCCAAATCCATTAATGTTTAAAAAACGAAGAAGCACATTGCCTGCACTTAAATAAGGCGTTAAAATAACCACATCTTTTCTCCACTGATTAGCATTGGTTGGCTTCCAATCGGTATTGCTGGTTCCTGCCGACGCTAATGCTGCACCTTTTTTAGAATAGCCGGTAGGAGTGAAGGTTAACCCGCAATCGGTTGAAATTTCAACTACTAATTCATCTTCGTAGGTTTGATATTGAGCATAAGCAACATCAAAACTAAATTCGGGCTGCGCCATAGCACTGATGTCAACCAATTCAGTTACCAATCGATCTTCCGATCCTGTGCTGTTGTAACTGTAGTTATCGAACCAAGCCGATACTGTTGTTCCGCCTGCAGCACCTGTAATGCTAGCACTTTTTGCCCATTTATAGGTAGGATTGCTAGCCAACACCAACCAGTTTGCCGGAGGGAAGGTAGCCGCCTGAAATGCTTCTGTAATGGGTGCGACAAATTGTGGAGAGGTTGTAAAAGTACTGATAAGGGTATCGTTTGCATGATTTGCATCTGCAGGATAAGTAATCCAACTTTTTAGAATGTGGTTACCTGCTGTGGTAATATCAATTGTGGGTGTAAATGCTACTGCGGTAGTATTTCCGAAGCTTACTGTACCCGGAATATTTTGTGTAACAATTGTGCCACCATCTAATTGATACGACACATCAAAATTGGAAATGCTAGGCAAGCCAATATTGCCAACATTAATCGTCACCGGATAATTGGCCAAAGGATAGCATTCATACGCCAGACCACTGCCCGGGCTTTGGTTAATTAGCGCTGCATCTAAGGCATTGCTGCAATTTAATAATCCCGGTAATTTATTAATGGCAATAGCACGTCGGCCTTTGCCATTTGCTTTCACAGCTCTCACACTAAACCACAAAGTATCGGACAAATTGGAATTGCTTATTACGGCAGAATTGGTGGCGGAGGTGGCAATCGAATCCATATAAAAAGCACCCAGTTGGCTTATTTCATAAGTATCGGCTCCGCTAACGGCATTCCAACTTATTTTTAATGAATCGCTGCATGCCCAATCCATGTGCACATTTTGGGGAACGCCAATGATGCTAAAAGGAACACTATTTTGACCACTTACAACTCCATTAGTAACACGAATAAGTGCGTTGGAAGAGAGGGTTGAGGGGATTGTCCACTCATATTGACGCGCTGTACCTGCTACATTTGTGATGGTATTCCAGGTAGCACCGCTATCAGCTGAGTATGCCAAATTGAATGTCCCGGAAGTTCCAAAAGCGTCCCAGCGCAACAATTCTTTTTCAGTGGGAACAAAGCCTTCGCCACCATTCGGATATGTAACTACAATTTCATCTTGATCAAATTGATAAACTACATAATACTTTTGAGGTCCAAATGGTACTGAACCGCCTTCCACCGTTACGGTGTAGGAACCTGGAGTGGGATTAGCAATGGTTACTTGCTCCATATTATTTAAGCTATCGATGCTGCGAATAGCCGGATCATCTAAAGTGGAAGCAAGCGGAGCCGGATTTAAAACCCATGGATTAAAAACAGCAGTTGTCGGGTCGGTCACCATTAAGGTTAAATCGTTCACCAATGCGCGAGCAGCAGCAGGGTCGCCTTCTACATCATTCCAAAGCAACATTACTCTAACTTGTTTAGTTCCGGCAGGTACATTAATATTGAAACTATTTGAATTTCCATTTTCAATAGAATCGCTCATGTAATTCATATTTTCCAATGTTTTCACAGCTGCTAATGCATTCACACGACCGTATCCGTAAAAATAATCGGGACCAACCACACCTATATCTTCGGCAGAGTTAAGCAAACAAGCTTTAATTAAAGCTGCTTCCGGATTGGGTTCGCCGGTTAATTCGCGGTAAGCCTGATACAATTGAGCACAAATTCCGGCCATACCGGGACAAGCAGCACTGGTGCCTCCGCCCACTTGAAAAGTATTGTTCTCGTCGGTACTCATTTGGTCTTTACCATTGGATGAAATATCCGGTTTAATTCGTCCGTCTTCAGCAGGACCGTGGCTACTGGTATTGTCAATTACCTGGAAAGCATCCAAGTTTGCAGCTGCAATACAGTTTTTGCCTTGTTTGTAACCGCCTGTAATATTTCCCCATTGGGCTCCAGCACCGTATCCACAGCTATTTCCATTGTTATTTCCAGCAGAAAAAACGGGTAAAACTACTTTCAATTGATTCATGATTTGGTCGCCTTGTTGTGCAAAAGCATCGTATACATTACAGCCTTGACTATAGCTGGTGGAGGTTACAACTGTTCCATATTGAGCAAGGTGTTGGGCTGCATCCACAATTTGAGCGTAACCGCTGATGTCGTATATATAAATGTGAGCACCACTGGCCATACCTTTAATGGTAGGGTCCAAATTTCCTGCACCAACAGCAATTCCCGAGGTCATGTCTCCGTGATTTTGTCCAACAATGGTTGAAAATTGAGTTATTCTGCCTGTAAAATCAATATGAGGTCCAACAAATCCATCATCAGCCAAAGCTATACTTACCCCACTGCCATCATAGTGGCGGCCCATTGGATAATCAGAATTAATAACGTTTGAACGGTGCAAGCTTCTTCCTTTAGTATCATCGGGAACAGGCACATCGTCAATTACCTGCATGAATTTTATAAAAGGTAATTGAGCAATATTTTTCCAATTATTTTCTGCAACGTTAATGGTGATGAGTTGTGTTCCTGCATAATTACTAAGCACGGTGCAGCCTCTCGCGCTAAGCTCGGCACTTACGGTTGCAAAGCTCAAATTCTTAAAATACTGAACAATCAAGTCCACATTTCCGCCTTTTTTAGCATATGCCGGGATATCATTTTCACGCAAACGAAGTGTTAGTTTTGAGTTAATGTCAATGGGTAAAATAGTTCTGGCTTGAAATGCCTTAAGTTGTTCCAAATTATAGGTAATTGGAATAGCTACATAATAAGTATTGGATGGGATGTAGCCAAGAAAGGCAATTCCACTCAGTTCCATACTTACTTTTTGTTGAGCAGTTGGCAATTTTTCGAATTGCAATAAACGGTAATACATACCGTTATAAATTTCAGAAACAAGAGGAGCTTCATTCGCTTTTTGTTCGAAATCATTTTGCGTTTGAATAACACCTGATTTTAATTGAATACTTGTTCCGGCGTGCAATGTATAGCTGCTGCTAAGCAACACAATCGATGCAAGTAATAAGGTAATCCGCTTAGAAAGTTGGGTAATTTTCATGAAGGAGGTTTAAGGATTAATTTGGATTTTTTTTTAAATATAATAATTATTTGATTGGGACAAAAAAATCTCCCGAAAGGGAAAAGGAACTACTTTCCTAACTCCTTTAAAATCCTTACTTTTGCAGGCTATAAAAATTTGAACAAGTAAAATGTTAGATAAGTTACACGCGATAAAAAGACGCTGGGAAGATGTGGAGCAACAATTAAGTGACCCGAAAACCCTTTCGGACATGAAGCTTTTTGCTAAACTCAACAAGGAATATAAGGACTTGAAAGAAGTGGTGGACATGTATCATGTTTATAAGAACGTGATAGGGAACCTTGAAAGCGCGAAAGAGGTGCTGGCCAACGAGAAGGATGAAGAGTTTAAGGAGATGGCAAAAATTGAATTTGAAGAAAATGCGGCAAAGAAGGAAAAGTTAGAAGAAGAAATTCGCATGATGTTGGTGCCAAAAGATCCGGAAGACAGCAAGAATGTGGTGATGGAAATTCGTGCCGGTACAGGCGGTGATGAAGCCAGTATTTTTGCCGGTGATTTATATCGAATGTACACCCGCTACATCGAAAACATGGGATGGAGAGCGGAGTTGGTAGATTTTCAGGATGGGACTGCAGGGGGGTACAAAGAAATTATTTTAAATGTAAGTGGTGATAATGTATTTGGAAAATTGAAATACGAATCAGGAGTGCATCGCGTGCAACGTGTTCCACAAACCGAAACGCAAGGACGTGTGCATACCTCAGCAGCCAGTGTAATTGTGATGCCGGAGGCGGACGAATTGGATGTGGATGTAAGAGAAAATGATATTCGTAAAGATACATTTTGTTCTTCAGGACCGGGTGGGCAATCTGTAAACACCACCAAATCAGCCATACGATTAACGCACATTCCAACCGGAATTGTGGTACAATGCCAGGATCAAAAATCGCAATTGAAAAATTACGATAAAGCGCTTGCGGTGTTGCGTTCACGTATTTATGAAATCGAATACCAAAAACGTGTGGATGAGGCTTCGAAAAAACGTAAAACAATGGTGAGTACCGGCGACCGTTCCGAAAAAATTAGAACCTATAATTATCCGCAAAGCCGAGTAACCGACCATCGAATTGGATTAAGTACCCATAATCTTCCCGATTTTATGAATGGCAATATTGATAGTTTTATTGAAGGATTACAAATTGCCGAGAATGCAGAGAAGATGAAAGAAGGGGGAGTTTTAGTTTAAGAATAAACCATTGTTTCTTATACCTTTTTAAGTTGACAAGAGCTGAACTCATTCATCAAATCCAAAAAAAGAAAAGCTTCTTGTGTATTGGCTTGGATAGCGATATTACTAAAATCCCAAAGCATTTACTCGTTTGTGAAGATCCCGTTTTTGAATTCAACAAGCAACTCATTGATGCCACACATGAATTTTGTGTTGCCTATAAACCCAATACTGCTTTTTACGAAAGCCTTGGCACCAAAGGCTGGCAGAGTTTAGAAAAAACAATTCAATACCTCAATACCAATTACCCGGCTCATTTTACAATAGCAGATGCCAAAAGAGGAGATATTGGAAACACCTCTCAATTGTATGCAAAAGCGTTTTTTGAAACGCTGCAATTTGATTCGGTAACAGTTGCTCCCTACATGGGAGAAGATTCGGTAAAACCATTTTTGACTTACCCCAACAAATGGGTTATTTTACTTGCGCTCACCTCAAACAAAGGTGCGGATGATTTTCAGTTGAGTGAAATCCATTCAACATTCAATTCAAAAGGAACATTACCACTTTATCAAAGAGTTTTAGAACGGAGTGCTGCATGGGGAAATGCTGAAAATATGATGTATGTTGCCGGAGCAACTCGACCAAAAATGCTTGAAGAAATACGCAACATTATTCCCAATCATTTTTTATTAGTCCCCGGTGTAGGCGCTCAAGGCGGGAGTTTGAGTGAAGTGGTGAAATACGGAATGAATAAAGATTGCGGCCTTTTGGTGAATGCATCGCGTAGTATTATTTTTGCTTCTGCAGATGAAAATTTTGCTTCCATGGCTGCCGATGAGGCAAAAAAGATGCAACTGGAAATGAGTTCTTTTTTATAAAGATATCAACTCTGATTTATCTGATAAAAGCTGATTTGATCTCAAAATCCATAAGATCTGAATTATCAATATATCTTAACTTTAATTTGAACAATAGGTTTTTGGTGCAAATATTTTTTAGTTTTACTTAAAGCCTATTTGGTTCTTATTTAAAATTTTAATGACAGCTAAAACAACACTCACTCTTCTCTTAATTTTGTGCATTAATTTCACACTGCCAAATATTTGAACAATCATTACGCTGTGCGTAAATTTCCTCAAATGATTTTAATGACATTTGTCTATGATTCCAGCAATTTGGAGGTCCATTGGCACCTATTAATTGCTCAGTAATGGTACTTGCATTAAATCGGATGGTGATTTTTCACTCCCATTTGGGTTTTACTGGAGTTGATACTATTGCATACATCCTTTGATAGTTTAATTTATCTACTTTGAGACATGCTGTTGAATCCTGATGTTCGAACATTTTCCTTTTAATTTGTGGTAAATCTCATTAGTAGCAGATTTCCTTCTGCATATATTGTTTGGACATAGTTAATGGCCCAACCGACTTTTTGTGATCCTCAGCAACTACGTTTATATTCACGGTCCATTTGATTGCAATTATTATCCGCCCTGATAAGTTAATTATGTTTATTTTGTGCCTTTAGATTGTTCTAATAATCTTGGGTGCAAATTGGATTTTATTTAATGCAACAATTGTGGATTTCCTCCTTATACATATTTTGGAAATCCTAATCGGACAAAATAATCCCATGGCTACTCTTATGCCAGGATTAATGGCAAGTTAGTTATTGGTTGTCAGGCTTGCATTTGACAGAATTAGGATGGAGCTGCCTGTTTAACCTTTTATATGAAGCAGCATATAGGTATTTTATCAATCTTGGCTGGATACATTAATAAATTTAAATTGTTTAGGAAGTCCCCTTTCAGGTTCAATATTCCTAACAGTGAATGTTATTGGTGGTTCTCCCCTTATTGTTAATCAAAATAGTGGACCTACAAATGTTTAGATTCATTGTAATATTAATTATTTGAACAAGTTCGGGGCAATGTATACATTTTACCGTGAAGCGGCCTTATACCTATTTGGGAGACGGATTGTACTAGGCTCTTAAAATTATAACCCTGTCTTACATGGTAACCATTTATACGTTTCGGTTTTTCCTATACCTACCATGTCAATTGCCTAGATCAGGTGGAACGCCTACTGCAAATGTGGAACCGTTGCCAACTGGTTGACCATTCACTTATTTATGGAGCGATTCGGCGCATCAAGCAAGCGCCGTTGCATCAAATTTGGTTGGAGGTTTTTATACAGTTGTGGTTACCGATTCAATCGGTTGTCAGAGTCCTGGCTCAGTTTATATTCTTTCTGATTGTCACAATATTATTAAGGGCAAAATATATAATGATCTTAATGGTAATTGCATTCAGGATAGCGGGGAAGCAGGAATTTCAGGTAAAATAGTTTATTCAAACCCGGGGAATTTGTATGGATATACAGATTCTAATGGCGACTTTATAATACATGCTGACTCCATGAACAATGTTATAATGGTTTCTGGCTTTAACAATAGCTGCCAGACTGTTTTAACCTGCCCAGCAAATGGAAGTATTAATGTAAACTTTAATCAGCACGGTGATACTTCGCACAATAATAATTTCGCTTATGAGTCAGTAGGAGGTAACTTTGATTTAACATTGCATCCCGGCTGGAACAGCGCAAATCCAGGCTTTTCGAAACACTATTGGATGTGTTATTACAATCATGGTCCCAATCCACAAAATGCAGTAATTACATTTGTATATGATTCGGCATTAATTTACACGAGTTGTACGCAAGGGGGAGTGCATTATCCGGCGCAGCATAAGATAGAATGGACGTTTAACAATGTTCCTCCCGCAAGTATTTGGAATTGGACAACCAAGCCTGAAGCTTTTTTTACAATCCCTGCTACTTTTGGTATTCATGATTCTTTGTGTTCTTATTTTGAAATTAGTCCAAGCTCCGGTGATTGTTATCCGGGCGATAATGTTCTTTCTCGTTGTGAACCGGTTACAGGTTCTTTAGATCCGAATGATAAAGCAGTTTTTCCTGTTGGAATTGGTGCCAATGGAAATATTTTAGCAAGTGATTCGCTGTTAACTTACACCATTCGATTTCAGAACACCGGAAATGATACTGCTTTTACGGTTGTAGTTATTGATACGCTTTCACCATTCTTAAATCCTGCCACAATTGTTCCGGGAGCTGCAAGCCATCCTTATACTTTTGATTTGAGTGGGCAAGGAGTTTTGACGTTTCGCTTTGACAATATTTTATTGCCAGATAGCAATGTGAATTTAGAAGGTAGCAATGGTTATTTTACTTACACCGTACGTCAAAAATCGAACAATCCGATAGGGACTGTGATTGCCAATACTGCTTATATTTATTTTGATTTTAATGCGGCAGTGGTAACGAATACGGTGATGAATACAATTTATTCAACAGTGGGATTGCGCGAACAACTTGCAAATTCTGGGGTAAGTGTATATCCCAATCCATTTAAAGACGAAACTAATTTCTTTATCAACAGCACTAACAGCAACGAAATTTACTCGTTTGAGCTGCAAGATGTAATGGGTAAAAAATTAAGGAGCTTTGATAAACTAACAGAAAAGCACTTTAGTGTATCACGTGCAGGACTTAGCAATGGCGTGTATTTTTATAAGATTTATTCAAAAAATGGAATCATTGCGATTGGGAAATTGGTGGTGGAGTAATTTTATTTTGTGACTACTTTTTTATCAGTATAGATGAATTTCATACCGCAAAACTCGCAGAGTAGGCGCGGAGGACGCAGAGATAAAATAATAAATGCAAATTGTCTCCCTCAAAAAAACTACTGTAAAATTAATCGCAAATAAATCCGCGTAAATCATAATCATCCGCGCCATCCGTGTTCTATTTTTCAGCTGATTATTTGCACTAATTAAATTATACTCCGACTTGATTTAGTTTTATAATCTCCCCGGCAACGTAGGTTCTTAGTTCTTCAAAGAATAATTCAAATTCATTTTTAAAAAGTGGATAATGTTCCACCAAGCTCTCCACTGCAGTTTCCATTCCCGATTCAAAAGGCGTTCGGCGCGACATTCCCGTTAAGGTTTTGCGAATACCTTCTACTTGAGCATACATCACCAACCAGTTGTGTTTGCTCATGTAGGGCAACATAATTTTTATCTTTTCAGGAAAAATGTTCAAGTTGTTCTCCATCAAGCGGTAGCTATCATCAGCAAATTTTTCGAGTGGGATATTGGAATAATATTTCCAATTGGCCGCTAAAAAATGATCGTAAAAAATATCAATAATTACGGGAGAATAATGACGATATTTATCCCAAAGGCGCTTACAGCTTTGTAAAACGATGGGGTGAGAATCCGTAAACATATCAATCCTCCGGTGCAAAATAATTCCCTTTTGAATAGGCTCCGAGAATTTTTCATGCGCTTTTCCTTTCACAGCATCGGCAATAAAATTACCAATAAGCAAGCCTTCAGAATCACCGGAAAGGTATAAGTGAGCGAGGAAATTCATTTTAGCGGATTTGATTATATAAAAAGCGTATTAATTTGCCAGCACCACAAACTCTGTCCTTCTATTTTGTGCTTTACCTGCTTCTGTTGCATTATTGGCAAGGGGCTTGGTGCCACCAAAGCCTTTATAACTCATGCGTTCTTTAGAAATGCTGTTTTGTTGCAACACATCGTAAACAGTAAAGGCTCTATCGGTACTTAGCGCCAAATTGGTTGCAGGAGCGCCGGCATTGTCTGTATGTCCATGAATTTCGATTTTGATGCTTGGATTATCTTTGAGGTAATTGGCAAATTCCTCCACAATTATTTTACTCTCCGGCGTTAAATCGGCTGAACCGGTTTTGTAGTTTATATTATTGATTTTGTAAGTGTTCCCAACCTTTATGGAATCAATACTTACATTTAATTTTTGTGGTTTACCTATTGTGGAATCACTGGCGTGTATCACTTGCGATGTAAATGTAGAACCCGGATTTTTAATGGTGAGCAATACATCTTCATTGTTTTTCACTGTCATAACTGCGGCATACGTTCCGCTCACAGAGTCGACTTCGATGGTAGTAATTTTTTTTGAATCAAGATTTTTTAATTCCACACGAGCATGTGCAAGACTCGCATTCGATTCGTCTTTGATTTCGCCTTTGATGAATATTATTTTTTCGGGACGTGCTTCTTTATATAGCTCAAAATAAAATACATCGTATCCGCCGGTTCCTTTACCTTTTAATTGATTGGATGAAAAATACCCGATATGTCCATCCGTACTCACAAAAAATCCAAGTTCATCTTTGTCTGTATTAATTGGGTAACCTATATTTTTGGGAACTTTCCAATTAAAAGTGCTCATGTCGAGTTTGGTGTAAAAAATATCAAAACCACCTAAGCCAGGTTGTCCATCGCTACTAAAATACAGCGTTTGACTATCGGAATGAATAAAGGGAGATTTTTCATTTCCTTCTGTGTTAACCGGCGCGCCTAAGTTTTGAGCAGGTAACCATTCCCCTTTTTCATCTTTTTCGCTTTTGTAAATATCCATCCCTTTACTGTCGGCACGCGCACTGGCAAAATATAATATTCTTCCGTCTGAAGAAAGCGTAGGTTGCGATTCCCAGCCGTCGGCGGTATTTACATTCGGCCCTAAGTCTTTTAATTCGGTCCATACTCCGTCAATTAAATCAGAACTAAAAATATCACAATTCATAACGCCGCGTTTGTCGGGCTTACACATGGTAATGTACATGTGTTTGTTATCGAGCGAGAAGGTGGTGCCACCATAATTATCGCCTACGTTAAATGGGGGCTCCAGAGCTTTTACGTTGGTGTAAGCATCTCCACTTTTTTCGGCAAATTCAAATTCTTCTACCTGATGCGGCGTAAGTTCGTTCCGGCCCTGTTTCATAAAGCGTTTGGTAAAATAAAGTTGCTCATTGTCGGGCGACATCATGGCCAAAAATTCATCTTCATACGTACAAATTCCCTTTACCGGCTTGGGATCGAAGGGGACAGGGTTTTTATAAACTTCGGCAAAAAATTTTGCTTCCTTTACAATGCTTGAGGCTTTGTTATAATCCTCATCTTTTTTGGTGCTTTCATCATAAGTCAAAAACTTTTGCATGTGTTTTGCCGCATCTTCATATTTATCGCCACCATAGGCAATCAAACCTAAATAGAAATAGGCATAAGCATTTACATCCGGACAAAGTTCAATTGCTTTTTCGAAATATTTTTTGGCGGGAGCAAAGGAAGTTCCATCGCCTTTGGCAACTGTAACGGCACAATTACCAAGGGCATTAAGTGCTTCGGCATAGTCCGGCTCCTCTTCAATGGCTTTTAGTAAAAAATCTTTACGCTCTTTGAAATCATATTTTTTTTTGTCGATTCCCTTTTCGTAGAGTTTCTGAGCTTTAGTATTCTCGATGGCTTTGCAGGCAGTTTTTTCGTCTTGAGCGCAAATACGGGTAGAGAAAATAAATAAAATGAAAATTAGTTTATTCATAAATTAAATTGAGGAAAATAGCACTGCGCATGCAACATTCGAGGCAAGAAATAAATATTGCATGTTTATTTTCATAAATACCTTGCTTACATATAAGACGCATTAATGTGGATAGCTTTGTAGCACGACTTTTGGGTTATTTATTATTTCCCAAACAATCCGTTCAGTTTTTTCTTTGCTTCTTGTTTGGCTTTTTCTTCGGCTTCTTTTTTTAATTTGTCGGCTTCCGCTTTAGCTCTTGCTTCCGCCTCTTTTTTCTGACGATCGATTTCGGCTTGTGCTTTTGCTTTTTGTGCATCTAGTTCCGCCTGACCTTGCGCTTTTAGTTTGTCGGCTTCGGCTCTTGCTTTTGCTTCCAACTCCGCTTTTTGTTTGTCGAATTCGGCTTTCGCTTGATCTTTCAAATTGTCTATAAGTTTGGTTCCGCTTTTATTTAAGCCTGCTTTTACCAAGGGTTTGCTAACAGTTCCTGTAACCAAAACATCGAGGTTAACTTTATCGCCCAAACTTAAATTGGTGCCTTTGCTGTTGGCTTGCGACACAATACTTTCTAACATGGCATTCGCCTGTCCACCCATTTCGGCGCGCGGAATTTCGAATTTCATAACATAATCAATGCTCTCATCAAAACCATTGCTACCGCCAATGTTCACTTTGCTGTTTCCAAGTTTCACATCAAAGGGATCGATGTTTACTTTTCCGTCTTTAAACTTGAAGGATAGGTTAGTATTGCTCAAATCCATTTTTTTGTATTGTTCCATTTTAATGGCATCGGCCACTTTATTCAGCGGCTCAAAGCCGGATACAATAACGCTTTTTGTTTGAAGTTTACCGTATCCGTTTAAGGATTTCATGTCCAAATTCATTTTATCGTCCATTGCCGAAGCCAGTTGAATTGTTGTTGAAAATTTGCCACTTGCATATTTGGCAATGGGTGCAAGTTTTTCGATGGTATTAAATGTTTTATAGGTTTTAGAAAGGTCCCAATCGTTAATGTTTAAATCGAAGTCCATTAAAGGTCTTTTCAAATTTTTAGTATCGTAACTTCCACTCATTACCATGCTGCCATCGAGTAAATTCATTTTCACATTTTCCATCTTTGCAACCGCATCTTTCACTTTAACAGCACCGGCTACATTGGTCATTTCCATATTGCTGTAAAGCAATTTTCCAATTGTTGCATTCATCGTAAAATCTAAATTGGAAGGAACTGCCACCATTTCTGAACTTGCTGTATCCGCCGCAGCGGGAGCTTCATCCGGGCCCATTAATTCATTTAAATCAATCAAGTTGGATGTTAAATTAAATTCACCTTTTAACAAATCATCTTTTAAAGCATAGGCCAAAAAGTTTTCCATTTTTCCGTTAGCTGTCATATCGCTTTTCCCAAGACGTGCATCAAATTGTGTCAACTCCGCCATCTGCGGACTAAAGTTTAGATAAGCTTTATTAATCAGCACTCCATAAGGTGTGTCTTTACTTTTGTAATCTAAATCCAACACAATTAATTGCCCTTTTGCTGTAAAATCCTGATATTGTTTTTTATCGATGCTGCTCATTTTTCCTTTCAGGGCAATGTCAGCAATAATGGTTCCGCTTAATTTTTGATCGGCTTCAAGCGGAATAAATTCTTTTACTGAATTCAAAACTAATTTTCCTTTTATGTCGCCGTCGATGTTGGGATCACTTACCGGAGTGGCAATATGCATACGAATATCCACAGGGTTTTCGGCCATTTCGAGATGGAATTTTTTGATGTCAATTAAGGTATGATCGGGTTCTCCGTCTTTGTTGCTGATGTTGGCATCAACCCAAATATTATTTACAGATTTGGGTAAGCTTGGATATTTAAACATGGCATTGTCTACATTTATTTTTACCCCGAATGCCGGCATGCGTTTATCGTTATAAATACCTTTCACAAAGCCATCAAGAGCAAGCTTCCCGGATGTTTTTATATTTGCAAAATCCTTTGTGTAGGTACCGGGAATGAGCGAAAGAAAGCTTTTGAAATCCGCTTTTTTAGCCACAAATTTTAAGTCCATATCCATGTCTTCTTTGGGCATTGCAAAATATCCGTCGAGTCCAAATACCAATTCATTCAAACTAAATTCATTGTTTTTAAAAGTAAATTTAAATTGGGGCATGTTGGCATCCAGGTCGGCCTTGATTACGGTTTTTACTTTGCTTAAGTAATTCATTCCGCCATAGGCCATGGTAAATTGTTCAATATCGGTAAGGGTTTTGAGTTCAAATTCATCCGCGCTAAAATCCCCGCTAAGTTGATGATTCATATTTTTTAGCACGGTTTTAAAACCCATTTCCGCATCATCGTACACAATGTTTCCTGCAATGATTTCAAAATTTTTCAAGGTCATTTTAAAGGGAGCGGATTCGGAGCTTGGGGCAGCAGCACTGGAATCGGGTTTAGTTATGTCCCAATTTGCTTTTCCGTCCTTCAACACTTTTGCAAGGATGGAGGGATGATCCAGCACAATTGAGTTAATTTTATACTGGCTACCTTTTATTACACTCATTAAATTAATATTAAGTGAAATAACATCGGAAGCAATTAGCGTATCGCCCGCAAAGGCATCAACTCCCACTATACTTAGGTCATGAAGTGTGAATTTAAAATCGGGAAAACTGCTGATGAGTGTTAAATCAAAATTGCCAAAATCTAACTTTGCATTGAGGTTTTTATTTGCTTCCTCCTTTATTTTGGCTACAATTTTATCTTTAAATAGAAAAGGGAGTGAAACGATAAGAATTAATAAAAGAGCTATGGTTATTCCGGAAATCTTAAGAAATTTTTTCATAATGTGTTTTGGTAAAAAGTCAAGCAAAATTACCATTTTTAGAGGATAAGTGAATATAATTTTTCTATTTTTGAAAGGAATAGTTTTCAGATTTTAATTTATGATAGTTCTAAAATTCGGGGGGAGTTCGGTTGCAACAGCTGAACGGATAAAGGGGGTAGCCAAAATTATTGAGCAACAGTATCGAGCAGAGAAAAAGCTGGCAGTTGTATTTTCGGCATTTGGAGGTGTTACCGACGATTTAATTAAGGTGAGTCAGTTGGCAGCCACACAGGATAATTCATACCTTGACCTATTTCAAAAAATAAAGCAAAGGCACCTCAAAACTGCCAATGAGTTGGGATTGAAGCAGGAAAAGGCATTGTATGAATTTATGGAAATGCGCTTTGCAGCCCTGCAGGATTTATTGCACGGTGTATTTTTGGTAAAGGAACTTTCACAGCGAACACTCGACTTTGTTTGCAGCCATGGCGAATTGTTTGCAGCGAAGATTATAGCGCATTATTTCACATCACAAAAACTGAAATCTACTTTTTTGGATGCCAGTCTGCTTGTAAAAACGGATGAAAATTTTGGATCAGCAAAAGTTGATTTCCTAAAATCAAATAAAAATATTCGGGCCTATTTTGCCTCTTCTAAAAGCATTGAAGTAGTAACCGGTTTTATTGGGTCCACCTCAAAAAATGAGATTACTACCTTAGGCAGAGGAGGCTCAGATTATACCGCAGCAATTTTTGGAGCTGCCCTGCAAGCAAGTGAGATTCAAATATGGACCGATGTGGATGGAGTGATGACAGCTGATCCACGCAAAGTGCGCAAAGCATTTTCGGTAGGTGCCATGACGTATGAGGAAGCCATGGAAATGTCGCATTTTGGAGCTAAGGTTATTCATCCGCCAACGATTCAGCCCGCTTTAGAGAAGGGCATTCCACTTTGGATAAAAAATACATTTAACCCAAGTGCGCATGGAACTTTAATTTCCACCAAATCGAGCGATCCCAATTACATGGTGAAGGGTATTTCTTCGATTGACGGAATTGCACTTTTAACTTTGCAAGGAAGCGGAATGGTTGGCGTGGCAGGTATTTCGGCACGTTTGTTTGGAGCCTTATCACAAGCCAAAGTGAATGTAATATTAATTACGCAAGGCTCATCTGAACACACCATCAGTTTTGCGGTGAAACCAGGAGATGCTGAAATAGCTAGGAAAGCAATAGAAGAAACTTTTGCACTCGAAATAAAAGTGCACCTGATAGAAAAAGTACGAGTAGAAGAAAACCTGAGCATTGTTGCGGTGATTGGCGAAAATATGCGCAATACCCCGGGCGTGTCGGGGCGCTTGTTTCAAGCATTGGGAAAAAATGGGATTAGTGTTGTTGCTACTGCGCAAGGCTCCTCCGAATTAAACATTTCGGTGGTAATTCATGCCAAGGATTTGAATAAGGCGTTGAATACTTTACATCAAGGTTTCTTTTTATCGGATGTAAAAACCTTGAATGTGTTTTTGGTGGGAAGTACCGGTTTAATTGGAAGTACACTCATCAAGCAAATTGAAAAGCAAAAGAAATTTTTGCGCGAAGCACGCTCCATCGAACTGATAATAGCAGGAATTACCAATACACAAAAAATGTATTTTGATGAAGACGGTATTTCCCTGAGCCGCTACAAAGAAGTGCTGGAAACAAAGGGAGAAAAATCCAACATTAAAAGTTTTGTACAGCGAATTAAAGAACTGAATCTGGCACAAAGTATTTTTGTAGATTGCACATCTAGCGCTGAGGTGGTGAGCCATTACAACGAAATTTTGGAAAGCAGTGTATCCATTGTGACTCCAAATAAATTGGCGAATAGTGGTAAGTATACGGAATATACAAAATTAAGAAGTGCTGCAAAGAAGCGTGGGGTGCGGTTCTTGTATGAAACCAATGTGGGAGCAGGGCTTCCGGTTATTTCAACACTAAGTGATTTATTACATAGTGGCGATAAAATAATTCGAATTGAAGCGGTACTTTCCGGAACGCTGTCCTATATTTTTAACAGCTACAAAAAGGGAATTCAATTTAATGAGGTGGTGTTGCAAGCCAAAGAAAAGGGCTACACCGAGCCGGATCCGCGAGATGATTTGAGTGGAATGGATGTAGCGCGAAAACTATTGATATTGGCGCGCGAAACCGGGATGGAGATTGAGATTAAGGATATTGCCATTGAACAAATACTTCCACCAAATTGTGTAAAAGCAAAATCCGTTACAGATTTTTTTAAGGAACTTGAAATCTCGAATGCTGTATTTGAAGCACGACGAGCAAAGGCAGAAGAAAAGGGAAAAGTGCTGCGATTTATAGCTCTACTCGAAAATGGAAAAGCGAGTATTCGATTGTTGGAAGTGGATGAAAAACATCCTTTTTATAATTTATCCGGAAGCGATAACATTATTTCGTTTACAACCGAAAGGTATCACGATCGCCCTTTGGTGGTGAAAGGTCCCGGAGCGGGCGCTGAAGTTACTGCGGCCGGTGTATTTGCTGAGATTATTAGTATTGGAAACTACTTCGAATAAATGGGGAAGCGTATGAAAAATTCAATTACAGTTTTTGCTCCGGCTTCAGTAGGCAATGTGGGTTGTGGTTTTGATGTAATGGGTTTATGTATTGATACACCTGGCGATGAAGTGAAACTTAGCTTTAACAACACAAATAACCTGCTTATAAAAAAAATAAGTGGCGATGGTGGCAAATTATCTTACGATGCCAAGCAAAATACAGTTAGTGTGGCAATAGCGGCATTGCTGAAAAAAATAAAAAGTAAGCAAGGCTTTGATATTGAATTAAAAAAGAAAATGCCCTTAGGCAGTGGCCTTGGCTCCAGTGCCGCAAGTGCTGTTGCCGGAACTTTTGCAGCGAACGAATTGTTGGGTAAGCCCATTAAAAAAAGAATGGACCTCGTGCCGTTTGCGATGGAAGGAGAGCGTGTAGCTTGTGGTACAGCGCATGCCGATAATGTTGCGCCCTGCATGTTAGGCGGAATTTCATTGATTCGGAATAACTCGCCTTTAGAGTTAATATCCTTACCAGTTCCTAAAAATTTGTATGTTATAGTCGTTCATCCCCACGTTGAAGTACTTACAAAAGATGCGCGCGCAGTGATGCGAAAAGAGATTCCTATGCAAGATGCAATAAAGCAATGGGGCAATACTGCAGCATTGGTGGCAGGTTTGTATGAATCGGACTATAAATTAATTGGTAAGGCAATTGAAGACGTCATTGCGGAACCCTATCGCGCCAAGCTGATTCCTGAATTTTATAAAGTTAAGCAAGCTGCTATCGACAATGGCGCTTTGGGCTGTACCATTAGTGGTTCGGGTCCATCGCTATTTGCATTGTGCAAAGGAAATAAAGACTGCAAAAAAATTGCTAAAGCGATGCAAATAGCATTTGCTTCAAACAATATTAAGAGCGATGCATTTATTTCCAAAGTAAATGGTGAAGGAGTGAAAGTTATTTCTTAAACGAATTTTAGCGTATGCGGTATTACTCTACAAAAAATAAATCTACTTTTTATTCTCTTGAACAAGCTGTTTTAAAAGGCCTTCCCGATGATAATGGCTTGTTTATGCCTGAGCGTATTGAGGCTTTGCCGCACTCCTTTTGGAAGGATATTGGACAATATTCTTTTCAAGAAATTGCGTATGAGATGTGTAAACAATTTTTAGCTGCCGAAGTTCCTGAAGCAGTGATACTCAAAATTGTAAATGAAGCCATAAATTTTGATGCACCTTTGGTGAAGCTGGATGCGCATACACATGTGCTGGAATTATTTCATGGACCAACACTGGCCTTCAAAGATTTTGGGGCGCGGTTTATGGCACAACTCATGCGGTATTTTGTTCGAAGTCAAAATGAAAAGATTACCATTTTGGTTGCCACTTCGGGCGATACCGGAAGTGCCGTGGCGAGTGGGTTTTACAAAGTAGATGGCATTGAAGTAATTATTTTATATCCTTCCGGGAAGGTGAGTGATTTGCAGGAAAAGCAATTAACAACATTGGGAGAAAATATTCGTGCGCTCGAAATTGACGGAAGTTTTGATGATTGTCAAAGCCTTGTGAAACAAGCGTTTTTGGATAAGGAATTGACTTTAAAATTTAAACTTTCATCTGCCAACAGCATAAATATTGCGCGCTTAATTCCGCAAAGTTTTTACTATGCTAATGCGTATAAGCAATTGAAAGATGTAGCTGAAAACCTTGTATTTGCTGTTCCTAGCGGTAATTTCGGGGATTTAACTGCAGGTCTTTTTGCAAGGCAGATGGGCATGCCGGTGAAAGATTTTATTGCGGTGAGCAATGCAAACGATGTGGTCCCGGCGTATTTAAAGAGTGGAATATTTACGGCAAAACCATCAATACAAACCTTATCTAATGCAATGGATGTGGGTAATCCGAGCAATTTTGCACGGATGATGGATATTTTTGATAATTCTATTGCAGGGATACAAAAGATTATCAAAGGCTATTCCGTTACAGATGCGGATACAATTTTGGCTATGAAAGAAATTTATTCTCGCTTTGGCTATGTTATGGATCCACATGGTGCGGTGGGGTATGCGGGATTAAAGCGATATCAATTGGAGAATCCAAAAGCAGTAGGAGTTATTTTGGAAACAGCGCACCCGGCTAAGTTTTTAGAAACGGTTGAGCAGAAATTGAATTTTAAACTTGAATTACCGGAGGGGTTAAAAGCGGTGGCGACTAAGGATAAAAGAAGCATTGTGTTAAGTAAATCATATGTGGATTTTAAGAATTATTTATTGGGAAATTAAAGGAGTATCATTTTCCTGAAAGATACTGTTTTACTTTAATAGTGATTGCTTACACGGGCATACGTTTGAAAAGGAATACAAATTTTTTAACGCCAATTTCTCATAGGCCGGTCCTTTTCGTATTTGATTAATGTTGTTGAAATTTCGCTTTTAATTTGAATTGATATTCTTGCATGGTGTGTGCTGATATCAATGGGCTTTTCTTACTTTTTGCTTGATCAAAAAGTAAGCAAAAAATCAAGGCTGATGAGCAATTGGCTAAAATTTGAATTCCTTTTCCTCACGCCAACCAAGCGCTCGATGGTGTTTTTGTTTTATCAAAAAATTACGTTTCTCGCTCGAGGATGGCTTACACGGGCCTACGCTTGAAAAGGAATACAAATTTCTTCACGCCAATTTCTCATAGGCCGGTCCTTTTCGGTTTTGATTGATGAAGTTGAATTTTCGTATTTATTTTAATTGAATTTATTGCATTCTGGGTGCTGTTATCAATGATCTTTTTATTTTTTGCTTGATCAAAAAGTATAGAAAGAATAAGGACTGATAAGAAATATGCAGGAACGTCTCAATTAGCTGTGTTATGCTAGCTATCAAGCACTGTGCAGTGAGAAGTTTGGGATTTAAATTTCCCAATACCTACTCGATTTTCTTGTGTCATTGTTTGATAACTTTTCCAGTTTTTAGTAGCCCTTTTGAGTTTCTAAACGCGTAAAAATAAATGCCATCTCCAAGTTGCTCTGCGTTTATAGTTAAGGAGTTTGTAAAAGTCTGTTGGAGCATTTGCTTCCCGAGAAAGTTGTAAAGTGTAATTGTTGTCTGATCCTTGTCAGTAAAGGAAAAAGTTATTTGGTTCGAAAAAGGATTTGGAAAAATCGAAATATCATTTATAAAATTGTCTGATGCTGACAGCCCACCTGTAATGGAGGTATTTATATAAACTTTCCAGTAGGGGTTTGATGTAGGACTATAAACTGTGGAGGTGTTTGCTGTTAAATTCTCAGAAGTTACCACTAAATCAGGTTTGTTGTCACCGTTCATATCCATAACATTCCAATTCTGCGAATTCAAAGAATAACTAGCTGCAGTGGAAAAACCGGCTAAATAGAAGCCCAAATTATTTGCGCCATTTTTTAATCCTCCCACCGGAACAGCCCAATTGCTTGGTGCAGTTGAAAAGCCGGAACCGTTATTTAAATAAACTTTCCAATAAGGGTTCGATGTAGGACTAAAAACCGTGGCATTGTTTGCAGTTAAATTCTCTGATGTTACAACTAAATCAGATAAGCCATCTCCGTTAATATCCATCAGATTCCAATTCTGCGAATTTAGCGCGTAACTAGCTGCAGTATAGTAAGCAGTTAAATAGAAGCCCAAATTATTTGCCCCATTTTTTAATCCTCCCATAGGAACAGTCCAATTACTTGCTACAGTTGAAAAGCCGGAACCGTTATTTAAATACACTTTCCAGTAGGGGTTGGATGCAGCGCTATAAACCGTAGAAGTGTTTGAAGTTAAATTCTCAGAAGTTACCACTAAGTCGGGTTTTCCGTCAGCATTAATATCCATAAGATTCCAATTCTGCGAATTCAAGGAGTAATTAGCTGCAGTGGAATAAGCTGATAAATAGAAGCCTAAATTAGTTGCTCCATTTTTTAATCCTCCTATTGGAACAGCCCAATTGCTTGCGGTTGTTGAAAAACCGGTACCTGTATTTAAATACACTTTCCAGTAAAGATTTGGAGCAGTACCAAAAACTGTTGAAGTGTTTGCAGTTAAATTCTCAGAAGTTACCACTAAATCGGGTTTGCCATCTGCATTAATATCTGTAACATTCCAATTCTGCGAATGCAAGGAGTAACTAGCGGCAGTGTAAAAACCGGTTAAATAAAAACCCACATTATTTGCCCCATTTTTTAATCCTCCCACAGGAACCGCCCAATTGTTTGCAATAGTTGAAAAGCCTGAACCGGTATTTAAATACACTTTCCAATAAGGGTTCGATGAAGGACTAAAAACCGTGGAAGTGTTTGCCGTTAAATTCTCAGAAGTAACCACTAAATCAGGTTTGTTGTCACCGTTCATATCCATAACATTCCAATTTTGCGAATTCAACGAATAACTAGCCGCAGTAGAAAAACCGGCTAAATAGAACCCCAAGTTATTCGCACCGTTTTTTAATCCTCCAACAGGAACTGCCCAATTGCTTGCAAGCGTTGAAAAGCCGGAACCGTTATTTAAATAAACTTTCCAGTAGGGGTTCGTTGCAGCACCAAAAACAGTAGCAGTGTTTGCAGTTAAATTCTCAGAAGTTACCACTAAATCGGATAAGCCATCTCCGTTAATATCCATAATATTCCAATTCTGCGAATTCAGCGAGTAACTAGACGCAGTGTAAAAACCTGGTAAATAGAAGCCCAAATTGGTTGCACCACTTTTTATTCCTCCCACAGGAACATCCCAATTGCTGGATGTTGCTGAAAATCCTTGTCCACTTGATTCAGCCACTTTTAAAAGTGAGCACATTAAAATAATTTGGGTGAGGAGGTAAGTAATTTTTGTAGTCATATTTAGTTTTGATACCTATTGATGCTGTTATGCTGCGTTGCGAGTGCACTGCTTTATCGCTTTTAATTCAGCCTTTTTCTGAACTTTTTCTTCTTCAATGTCAAAATCGTCTTGAAGTCCAAGCCAGAATTTTGCAGAATTCCCAAAATATTTAGAAAGTCTAAGTGCGGTGTCTGCTGTAATTCTTCTGTTTCCCTTCATGATTGCAGATACACGAGTTTGCGGAATCCCAATGTCTAAGGAGAGTCTATAAGCGCTAATTTCGAGAGGTACTAAAAACTCCTCCTTAAGAATTTCTCCGGGGTGAATGTTTTTTAGCTTTTTCATTTCTTTTGACTTTTAGTGATAATCAATAATTTTTACTTCGTTTGCGTTACCATTATACCATTTAAAAATAATTCGCCATTGATTGTTAATTCGGATGGAATAGAAGTCTTTATAATTTCCTTTTAACTTTTCTAGTCGGTTCGAAGGAGGTATCAGCAAATCATTAAGATCTTGTGAATTGTTGAGCATTCTCAGTTTACGTCTAGCAATTTCCTGAATCTCTGTCGACAAGCCTTTCTCTCGTTCACCTTCCCAAATTTTCTTTGAGTCTTTGTCTCCAAAAGAATTAATCATACTGTCCTTTTAAATACTTACGTCAAAAGTAAGTAAAGTATAATCGAAAACCAATATTCTGGAGTAGCATTCAATCGATTTTACGAAATTCGAGAAATGCGGCATAACATTAAGTTTCCAAAACCAATTTTAACAAAAAGTCCTGCTCTGCAGCTTCGATTCCAATACCGTTTAATGATTAGGAATGGAGTATTTGTTATAGTGTGAAAGGGTTAGGTTATTTTACTCCTGAATCACAAGTCGCTTAGTCAATTTACCTTTGTTGCCGGTAATTTCGAGGAGGTACAAACCGGCTTGTAATTTATCAACAGCTATACTTTGGCTCGGAAAAGTAAGTCCTTCAGTTTGCAACATTTGTCCTGTGATGGAATAGATAGTTGCTTTTCCTTTAGCTATAGGACTATTGAAACTGAGGTTGATTTTCTTTTGAAGGGAATTGTATTTAATCGAAATATTTTGGTCAGATAGTTCATTTATTGCAGCAGCTTGACTCACCACAAAAGGAAGCGAATCAGAAGGTCCGGGAACAATTCCTGGAGAGCAAGGAGAGGGCCCCCCGCCGATATTAACATTAAAGAAAAATGTATAATTCCCGGCAGCCAATTGACCTACATTAAATGTATCGGTGTAATTGCAAATTACTGTCAGCGGACCTAAGCAATGCAGCGCAGATGCAGACAAATTGTTACCATTGGCGGAATAAAATTGCTGGTGGTCACTGCAGCCTCCCGAAGGAAAACTCATATCTACTAAAATTTTTATTTGATCACTGTTGGTCGGATTTGCGGGATGCACAGTTATCCCATTTATAAATTGTGCCTGTGCATTAAAAATTCCAAAAACGCAAAGCAGAAGGAGTAATATTTTTTTCATGGTAAAAGATAAAATGACAACTCTGTTAATATACTCAAAGTTAGTAAATTAGTTTTGGATATTCAAATTGATGCGGAGTTTTTAATTACTCGATTCAAAGCTTTAATTATTTGATTTTTTGATTTTTAATTTAGCCTTTAAATCGAGTATAATTTTATTTGGGTCGATATGTTGCTTCGGCTGGTCATTGGATGATTGCTTTTTAAAATTGACTAAAGTTGTTTCAATTTAATAATGGCATGACTATTACCCGGAAAAAATACATTTTACTACTATGTAATTACCTTGCCAACTGAATGTGAATTAATTTTGGCGCGTTTAAAATTCGCACAAATGAAGAATAATTGTAATAAACAATTCCTGAAAAGGGTTAACAAAAAATCAAGCATAAAGAAGTCAAACAGAGTATCTCAAAAAATTATAATATGACAAAAAGTAAATTACAAGAAATGCACAATATGGGAATTGTGGTTTTGTCGTTAGATAAGGCTATTGCTTTTTTCGAAGAAATAGGACTAATGCTGGAAGGGCGTATGATGGTAGAAGGGGAATGGGCGGGACGAGTTACAGGATTAAGGAATCAGTCGGTGGAGATAGCCATGATGGTGACTCCCGATGACCATAGCCGGCTTGAACTTTCTCGTTTTATACATCCTCACACCATTGGAGACCACAGAACTTCACCGGTAAACGCACTTGGCTATCTGCGCTTGATGTTTAGAGTTGATCATCTTGACGAATTGCTATTAAGGTTGCAACAGCATGGTGCAGAACTGGTTGGGGAAGTAGTTCAATTTGGGGACACTTACCGGCTTTGCTACATTCGTGGTGTAGAAGGACTTCTGATTGGATTAGCGGAGCAACTGGGTGATAAAACAGCAACGGATATTTTGGACAATTCTTGAAAAAGATATTTTAATTAAAACAAAATCTGAGCTTCAAAATTTGATGAGGACACCTGTATATTAGTTTTCTACATAAATCAAAAACAATAATTATTAATAAATTCATCACTCAAAATAAATTTTCCAAAAATTAAATATAAATAACATGGCAAAAGTATCCATCTATTTAAATTTCCAAGGCAAAACAGAGGAAGCATTTAACTTTTACAAAAAAGTTTTCAAAAATGAATTTTCAGCACCAATTATGCGAATGGGCGATATGCCGGCACCCGAAGGTATGCCTCCACTTTCAGAAGCAGACAAAAGTAAAGTGATGCATGTTGCTTTACCCACTTTAAATGGGGTTGAAATTATGGGAACCGATAATTTGGAAAGCATGGGACATCATACAAAAATTGGAAACAATACTACTATTAGCCTTGAGCCCGATACAAGAGAAGAAACAGAGCGATTATTTAAATTATTATCAGAAGGAGCTACTGATTTAGCGCCCCTGGCAGAACAATTTTGGGGAGCACTTTGGGGCTGCTGTTTAGATAAATATGGTATAAGATGGATGTTTAATTTTCCTTTGAAAAAATAAAGGGCAACATAAATTTCAACAGTAAGTTTAAGCTTTTACGCTTTTATTAAGTTAAGGAAGTAAGTAGTCTTTTCCTTTTAGTGTAAGGTTGCATTTTTTATAAATCAACACACAAGTTGCAGGATATTCGCGCTGTATGAACGCTGCATAATTACCTTGCTTAACAAGAGAATTATTTTAAATTTACGGCAATAAAATAAATTCCAAATCGTTTTCTACTCAAACTAATGGAAGAATTAAAACTGTATGTTCAAAGCGAAGTATTGAGCTTAGCTTTTGTGAAAGTCACTAACGATCAGTCGTTAATTAAATCGAAACTACTTGATTCAATAACTGTTGTTGATTTATTAGTAAGTATTGAGGATAAGATTGGAAAAAAAATTCCGCAGCACTTAATAAACGAAGATAACTTTGATAGTATCGATAAAATTGTAGCAACTGTTAGCTTAATTTGAGATGATTAAGCAGGGTATTTTCCATTACTGTTTGCCGCTTATAATTACCTTAACTATCGTTTATTTTATTTCTTCAAGCAAGGCTATAAATACGTATGTGTTTTCACAAAAAAGTTCCAAGAACCTCCCCAAAAGTGAATCCAATTTTATCGAAAGCTTTAAAGAAAATCCTTACTGGGAGAATGAATTTTTAAATGCAGGCGATAGCGCTGAAATAATATATTTACTTGGTTCTTCAGAATTGGCCGCCGAATCAGAAGCGATACCCTATACTTTTATTTCAAGCCGTTACCAAACAAAGGTTAAGGCAATTGGACATGCCGGAAACCAATGCTTGTCTATTTTTACTCAACTATTAGCAAATGAGGATAGGCTGGTAAATGCACCGATTGTGATTATACTTTCTCCGGGATGGTTCGAATCAAAACCATCAAAAGGCACCAGCTCTGCAATTTTTTTAGAATTTAATTCCGAACGCTTTCTATCCGGAATAATTTCCACTAATAATTCAAAATACAAGGCCTATTTAAATAAGAGAGTTTCACATCTTTATAATGAATTTTCTTCCCCTCATCTCGCGCTAAAATGGATGAACTTTAAACATTGTGCTTCAAAAAGTGTGGTGCATAAAATGATTTTTTCTCCGGTACTTTATTGTGATGAAAAAATCTTGAACATCAAAACTAACATAATAGGGGAGAGGCTTGACAAGGCTTTTCCAAAAAGATTTTCGATAAATTCCGAATCTGTTTTTATAAACTGGGACAGTTTAGCTGAATCCAGCAAACTTACTGTTTCATGCAATTCCACAAATAATTCACTTGGTATTGCCAATGATTATTACACTGAATTTATTCATGGCAAGGAAGGGAGAGTTCAAAACGTAAGTAAAATATTTAATCAAGAGTTGGAAGATTTTTACATGCTGTTAAACTTAATTACCGAAAAAAATGTAAACGTAAGTTTTATTATTTCACCCTTGAATCCGCTGTACTATAAGAACCTTAGCGATTTGGCACCCACCATACAGGAAATCGAAAACAGCATAAAGGCAAAAGAATTACCACTTTTGAATCTTTTTGAAACCGATAAAAATAAATACGATAAGGCATTACTACATGACGTAATGCACCTGTCGGATTACGGGTGGTATAAAGTGGATAAATTTATTGTTGAAACTTATCTTTTGAACAAATGAGCAAACTGCATTTAAAAAAGTTTTTTGGAAATACATTCTTGTATCTGATTATAGCGCTGGCACTTTATTTCTTATATTCTCCTTTGAATGATCATCCGGATAACGAAACTCATTCCGCCATTCAATTCGTGTACCAACAGTTTTAATATATGCTGCCATTTAGCTCGTTTGAGTTTTTTATTATCATGGCACTTTTTGTTGCCCTGCTTTGGATAGCTAAATACCTGTTAAAGGAATCAGCATACAAGTATGCACTATTTCTATTAAATTTAGTATTTCTAACACTTGTCTACCCAAAACCATTTCATTTTTTAATCCTTATTGGCTTTTCTTATATCGCCACATTTTTAATTACTAATAAACTAAAATTTGAAAATAAATTATGGGGAATATTGCTGCTGCTGTTACCAATGCTCTTGGTTAAACTGGATATTCGTATCGCTTCATATCCTTTTGAGTTGAACACTATTTTTTCTTTCGCCGGTTTGTCTTATGCCAGTTTCAGAATTATTGGTTTTTACTTGGATAAGGCCCCCGGAGAGAAGGTGGGAGATTTTGTAAGCTACTTTAATTTTTTAGCCTTCACACCAACCTTATTGATTGGGCCAATTGATAAATTTTCAAGATTTAAAGCATCCCAAGATATTGGATTTGCTGCTATTAATTTATCAAACTTTATTTTGGGATGGAATGCTGTGGTGAAGGGAATTGCTTTTAAGTATGTGCTAGCGGAACTCATAAGTCGCTATTGGCTTGGACTTTTTGATGCTTCTAATAAGGAGATTTGGTATATGATGAATAATATGTATGCCTATTATTTATATTTATTTTTTGATTTTGCCGGATATTCATTTATGGCCTTAGGAGTAGGGAAAATGATGGGGATGAATGTTCCGGTAAATTTTACAAATCCGTTTTTAGCAGAAAACCCACAAGACTTTTGGAGAAGGTTTCACATTAGTTTGGGCGATTGGTTGAAGGATTATTTTTTCACGCCCCTTTATATGTTTTTCACCAGAAGGAAAGGACTGAAAAAATATCCCCTTACAAGGCAAAATGTTGCACTTGTTTTGACTTTTCTTTTAATGGGTTGTTGGAATGGCTTTAAACTTCATTTTATGCTTAGCGGACTCTTATTTGGTATTTATTCAGCACTACACAACACGTATGTTGTAAGCTGTAAAAAGAACGGAAGAGACATCGTTTTTGGAGCGCTAAATCCAACAGCAACCAAAGCAATCAGCATAGTAATTACGTTTAATCTCGTCGCTTTTGCATTATATATTTTTAGTGGACGTTTTCCTTTAATTTGATTCAATATGAGATATGATTTTCACCTTAAACAATTTGTTGAAAAGGCAACAGCAGAACATAAACTTGCCATAGCCGGTAGTGACGTTGATATTGATTGGGAAACGTTATGCAGTAAAACACTTTCACTTGCCAATAAGTTGGAAGAACAGGGTATTCCCAAAGGTCATCCGGTTATAATTTATGGACATAAGGAGCATCTTTTTCCAATTGCCATGTTAGCCTGTATGCATGTTGGCATTCCTTATATTCCAATTGATATAATTTATCCGCAGGAAAGAATTAAAAAGATTATTGAAAAATCCGGATCGCAGGTGTTAATTAATTGTTCAAGCGATAGTCTTGCTATTGATATTGCACTATACATCAATTGCAAATTAGAAATCGAAACAAAGTATGCACCACAATTTGCTTCCTTCATTTACGAGCAGGCCGAAGACCCACTATTGTATATTATGTTTACTTCAGGCTCAACCGGAGAGCCAAAAGGCGTGCAGATTACTAGATCCGCAGCATTAGCGTTTATTGATTGGGCACAAGTTGATTTTGGATTTGATGAAAAGGATGTTTTCATGAATCAAGCTCCTTTTACCTTTGATGTTTCACTCTGTGATGTATTGAATGCATTTCGTTTGGGCGGGACGCTGGTTTTAAATTCATCTGAACTAGTAAAGAACCAAGAAGCATTTTTAAAACGAATTTCTAATTATAAATGCACTGTGTGGACATCCACTCCCTCGTTTGCTTATTTGTATTTAAGACGAGAGGATTTTAATTCAACTGCACTCGGTTCTTTGCACACCTTTTTATTTATGGGCGAGGAGTTGCCCAATAGAACTGTTGCAACGTTAAAGCATAATTTTAGAGAAGCACGAGTGCTTAATGCTTATGGGCCAACCGAAGCAACTATTGTAACCACTTTAGTAGACATTGACATGGATATGCTTACTAAGTATCCCAATTTGCCTATAGGCTACCCAAAGCGGAATTGTGAGTTAATTATCGAAAAGGAAGCAGCTTCAGAAAAAGAAGGTGAACTTGTAATTGTAGGTGACCATGTTTCGATTGGATATTTTAAAAATGAAGAATTAAACCAGCAAAAATTCTTTACCCACAATGGCAAACGTGCATTTCGAACCGGTGATTTGGCATACTATGAAGCGGGGATGCTTTTTTATTTAGGACGCAACGACGACCAAGTGAAAATGAATGGTTTCCGTATTGAGCTAAGCGAAATTAGCAATGTAATATGCTCCGAGACAGAAATAATCGATGCAGTAACGATTGCGCTTAAAAGAAATAGGGAAGTAAAAAAAATTATAAGCTTTGTGATTTCAACTGCAACCAAAAATCCCAATGATTTAAAAAAGGAATGTATAAAGCAACTCGAAAAGAAGCTTCCATATTACATGATTCCCGGCGATATTGTTGTAATGAAGGAATTTCCATATAACTCAAGCCATAAGATTGACAAAAATAAATTGATGGAGGATTACCTAAAGCAATAGATAATATAGAAGGTATTGAGATATGTTTACAATATCAAATTATCCCGCTCATCCATCTCCCAAAAGGGATTAAAAGCAACCTCAAATAAATGTCCGTCTAAGCTTTTAAAATAGCCGCTGTATCCGCCCCAGTATACTTTTTGAGCAGCTTTAATAATAATGGCGCCAGCCGTTTCGGCTTCCTTCATAACTTCATTAACTTCATCTTCACTTTTGGCATTGTAGGAAATGGTGATGGCAGAAAATCCGGTTGGAGTATCTGCAGTCATGGCATCAGCAGCTAGTTCATGACGCGGATGTAAGGCAAGTGTAATTCCACCCAATGGGAAAAGTGCGAGACCTTCTACACTGTGTTTCGATTTTTGCCAGCCCAGTTTTTCAAAGAAGGCAATCGATTTTTCTATGTCGAATACACCCAATGTAATGAGATTTAATTTTTGACGCATGCGCTTATTTTTAAAAAGAAAAAGCGAAGAATTTCCTCGCTTTTTCTAAAGTTGATTTATTTAAAACAAAAACCACCGGGAATAATTCCCACTTGAAAACTATCGATAAAAGTTGCAACTGCATTGTAACGCAATACATATCCATTTCCAACAAAATTACCCGGACTGGTTGCATAAATAATATCATCAGCAGGATCAATCGCAAAGGAATAAAATCCGCGATTAATGATAGAAGAAGGTATAACACTCGATGCAGTGATAGAAAATGAATTTATTTCGCCCGAATAATTGGAGAGGTAATACAAATAATCCTTCGCTTTATTGCAAGTTAAATTTTGCGGACGATCCATTGTGTTAGGGAAATTGAAACTAGCTTCTATAGTATTGGAGCTTGTATTTATACGAACCAATTTGCCTGCAACAACACCAAGGCTATCGCTTTTTCCGCCACAAAGCACCCAAATTTTTCCGTTCTTATCTAAGGTAACGCTGTTGGGATTAATGCCAACAGTAAGCGTTTTAACAACCGCATCAGTAGAAGAATTAATTATGGTAATGACGCTGTCGTTTTCGTAACCCGAACTTGCCACATATACAAAGTTGCCGGCTTTAGCCATTTTTTCGGGACTGGCAGTTGTTGGAATCAAGGCGCCAAGTGATTTTGTAGCTAAATTAATTACGCGCACTCCTTTGTTTGCGCCCGATGCACCCCATTGCGATACATAGCCTTTATTGGCATCTATACCTAAAAAATAACGTGGAGATGAGAGCCCGCTTATTTTTCCGTCGGAAGCAATGGTACTGGAATTAACCACTTCAATTTTATCTGCATTGTTAACAACAATGTATCCTTTTCCATTATATATTTCCATGGATTGAACCAGATTGCCCAGTACTACACCATTTACGGTTTTAAAAATATCATTACTGGTAGCACTGGTCCCACGGTTGTAAAAACTGAGCGTCCCTGTACCGCCTACAAATGCACCTTCGCAGGTAATAAATACGCCATTGTCATACGTTGCAGCAGGGGTAGGTTCATCCACCGGTGTTGGATTAGGATCTTCAGTGCTGTCTTTTTTACAAGATGAAATCGAAGTAGTTAGCACTAGAATAGCAGCTAGTGACAAAAATTGGAAGCTTGTTTTTTTCATGTTATTTTCTAATTATGGTAAATTGAAATGGTTAATATTATTAATTCTTATTTCCAATTCCTAAATCCTAAATCCTAAATCCTAAATCCTAAATCCTAAATCTTTGTACTTTGTACTTAATACTTTGTACTCACTACTCACTAGTCTCTACTCAAATCCGAACACTCAATCCAACAACATAATTCGCCAAAGGCATCGGCCGCCAAGCAATAATTTGATATTGCTCGTTCCAGATATTTACAAATTGAGAATAAATATCGAATTTTATTTTTTTAAATGTTACTGTTTTTGAAAGTGTAATTGTCCCAATTTTAAAAGATTTTAAATACTCTGTGTTTTCGCTATTTGTAAATCGTTTACCCGTATAATTGTGAAGGTAAGAAATTTTAAATCCTTTTAGCGAAACCATTCCTTCCACCTGAAAAATGGAAATGGGAACGTAAAAAAGTTGCTTGCCAAATGTTGCCGCATTTGTTTGATTTCGCTCGTTATTTTTACTAATAGTATGACTGTATTTGGTATTTAATTGTAGCAATATTTTTGAGATCATATAGCTAGCATCCAATCTTGCTTCCAAACCTCTTGACCATACTGAATTTACATTTTGAGGGCTCCAAATAGCATTTACACCGGGTTGCCACACAATCATATTTTTTACTTCACTAGCAAAAATGCTAATTTCTGAATTAATGTTGCCTTTCTTTTTTGCATAAGATTGGCCAATTCCCACATCACCGCTCCATCCACTTTCGGGTTTTAAATTGGCATTTCCTTTTGCAAGGGCTTCAGTCCAAAAGAGATCGTTAAAGGTGGGTAGGCGATAATTTCTTGAGATATTTCCCCGCACTTTTAATAATTTAAAAAATAATTTTTCGGTTCCAAAGCTCGCAGTAAAAGGCACTTGATGCGTTCCATAATATTCTTTACGCACACTAACTTTGTTTTTCCAGCTTTTATTTTTTGAATTGATTTGCAAGGCGGCAAACGCTGCTGTCCGATTTTGCTGGGGTTTAAGTGTACTGTAACCATCACTCAAGGCCTTAATAAAAGTGTTATTCACGCCAAGTGTGAGATACAAGCCTTCTGTAAAAAAATAACTGTCTTCAGCTTCTGTAATTATGGTGTGTGAGCGACTGTAGGAGTACAGTGGAATATCAGGGTCATTAAAATTTAGTCGTTCATCAAAATAGGCCACACGGATTTTACTTTGATTTTGTTTTGCGCGATAACTCCATTCCATATTTACGCGGTAAAATTCATCTTTTTGAATTTGTTTTGTTGCTCCACTAATAATAGTAGCCGGAATTTGCCTTTGATTACTTTGATACCAAAAACGAATGCTAAGCACTTGTTTTTGATTGAGCTTTAAATAACTTTCTAAAAGTGTACCACTTTGTTTTAATTTAGCATTTTGCTGGAATTGTTTGGGTTTGTCGAGTTCAGCGGTGTTGATGAAGGGATAATTATTAAGAGCAGTATGATTAAATGCTGTTGCACTAAAGCTGAATTTAGCATTACTCCATTTTACACTTGCACTTTGTTGGTAATTATCAAAACTTCCAAAAGAACCACTAACTGCGGCATGAAGGCCGGTGTTAAATTTTGGAAGGTTGTTTAGTAATATGGTTCCACCTACTGAAGCACTGCCATATAAAGCACTGGCTCCTCCATAACTGAGGCTTACTTCATCTAAAAAGCATGCAGGAATGAGTGCATAATCTAAAAAACCATTCATAGGGCTTTGCAAATTAAATCCGTTCCAAAGTGTTGCTGTTTGGCTTCCGGATGAACCTCTGAAACTGGCTGTTGACAAGCTACCCATTCCATAGGATTTCACAAAAAAGGAATTGCTTTGCACTAAAAGGTCGGAAAGATTTTGTGCTATTGGTGCATGAATTGTTGAGGAATCAAGTTTTTCAGATTTCTGTCCGGGATTATTTTGAGTGTAGCGATTGGCTTCAACCGAAAATGCTTTAAGGATAATGGTTGTATCCATTACTTGATTTTGTGCCTGAGATAATGTAGTATTTAGGCATATCGAAACCAGACAGCAAATTTTTTTTAGGCTGTTGGAAACGGATGGGACTAAAAAATTAATTCTGTTTAGCATTGCATAATATTAACGCAGATTAATAGAGGAAAGTAGAGAATACAATATAATACTGTAAACTTATTCCTTGCCTTTTCTCCGAAAGCTGCGAATGTTATAAAATTGTGGCAGGTCTTCTGACTCTTCCTACTTCTGAATGCCTTCCCGTTAGTTGCATTAACAGTGGCTTTTGATTTTCAGAAGCTGTATTCTTCAAATGAAGAAAAGGAATCACAGCAGCGGGAACTGTTAAGGATTTTCACCTTATTCCCTTTTAATGCAGTTTCATAAAAATAAAACCGCAACCAAAATTTTGTGCTGCAAATGTAATGGAATTTTTTAGTTTGAAGTTTTTCTAAGAAAGTTAGCGGAAGGAGTATTTTGAAAGGATAAAATTTTGATACTAACTTTATGCCAAAAATTAATGTTATGCTAGCAGAAATAATCACCATAGGCGATGAAATATTAATCGGACAAATTGTTGACACCAATTCAGCATGGATGGGACAAGAGCTTAATTTGGTGGGGATACGCGTGAAGCAAATTACGTCCGTAAGCGATGATAAACAACATATACTGGATGCACTTAAAGAAGCAGAAGCGCGCGTGGATATTGTTTTAATTACAGGTGGTTTAGGTCCTACTAAAGATGACATCACCAAAAATACGCTTCGGGAATATTTTAATTGTGAATGGCGTTTTGATGAAGAAGTGTTGGAAGATGTTACACGAATTTTTAGCAAGTATGGACGTGAAGTTACAGAAGTAAATCGACTGCAAGCGCAAGTTCCCGAAGTATGCACCACCATCCGCAACCGCAATGGAACCGCACCTGCCATGTGGTTTGAAAAAAATGGAAAGGTGCTGGTATCAATGCCCGGAGTTCCGCATGAGATGAAAGGAATAATGCTGAATGATGTTTTGCCAATGCTGAAAAAGAAATTTAAAACTCCGTTTATCCTGCATAAAACAATCCTCACACAAGGCATTGGAGAAAGCATGTTGGCTGAAATGATTAGCGATTGGGAAGACAGTTTGCCTGCGAATTTTAAATTGGCTTACCTGCCTCAAATCAGTGCAGTGCGTTTGCGCTTAACTGCTGTAGGTGAAAATGAAGCAGATTTAATCGGGCAAGCAAGAGAATTAATTGAAAAACTAAAGCCTTTAATTTCGGAACATATTTATGGATATGAAAACGATACACTCGAAGAAATCGTTGGAAAATTGCTTCGTAACAAGCAAAAAAAGTTGGCAACAGCCGAGAGTTTTACAGGAGGAGCAATTGCATCTGCCATTACAAAAGTTGCAGGAAGTTCCGATTATTACGAAGGCTCAGTAGTGAGCTATGCCAACGAAATAAAAGTAAATGAACTTGGCGTTAGCGAAAGTGATTTAAAAGATTTTGGCGCCGTAAGTCAACAAGTAGCTGAGCAAATGGCAATAGGAGTGAAGCAAAAATTTAAATGCGATTATGCCATTTCTACTACCGGAATTGCTGGGCCATCGGGTGGCTCAGAAGCAAAACCGGTGGGCACTGCTTGGATTGCAATTGCAACTCCTGAGGGCGTGTTAAGTAAAAAATATTCTTTTGGAGAACAACGTAACGCCATTATACAGCGTGCTACCCTAACAGCATTAAATATGTTGAGAAGGGAATTGATTTAGAAGACCTCACATCATTTTTGAATTATTAGATTAAGTGTATTACCAATTATTTTAGAATGATTAATTTTCCGAATAGTAAAAACTAAAATAAAAAACTAAATTCGTTTTGCAATATTCAATTCATGATTGAAAATAAAAAGCGAAATCAAAAGGAACAGCATTCGTCCGCAAAGGAACCTTTTGTGCCCTATATTAATAGGAATATGCGTTTTTTTAATTCATTTGAAGAAATGGAATCAGCTGATGCCTGGAATCAGCCAATTTTTCTACTATTGAGCATTTGCAACATGTAACAGAATATATTCAATATGCCTATTCCAAAGAATTGGAAGCGAAAATGGATGTAAGAATTTATTTTAAGTAATGGAGATAGTTTTGCCTGAATTTAAGCACCTGTTGCTTTTGTTGAATAAGTATAATTCAAGGAATACTTAATTGTATCAGATTATTCCAAAATAAAAAAGCTTATTCAGTTTTATCCGATAAAACAAGTCCCAAAATTCGAGCGGATTCTGGGACTTGTTTTTATGTATTAGGCAGCTTGCTTCACCAATTGAATTTCAGCATTGATGCGCACTTCTTCGCTTACTAAAACGCCACCTGTTTCTAGCGCAGCATTCCATCCTAAATCCCATTCTTTACGGTTAATTTTGCCTGAAATTGTAAATCCGGCTTTTTCATTTCCCCAAGGATCTTTGTTGGTTCCGGCAAATTCAACATCGAGGCTAACTGCTTTTGTAATTCCTTTTATGGTGAGATTGCCATTTATTTTTCCACTAGAGGCATCATATTCCGTTGATACAAAACTCAAGGAAGGATATTTTTCTACATCAAAAAAATCTGCACTTTTTAAATGTGTATCTCTTTGTTCGTTGCTTGTATCCACTGAAGAAGCATCGGCGGTAAAGGAAACCTTAGCATGCTTAAAACTATCATCTTCTGCTTCCGCTTCTGCTTTTATAACTTTAAAACTTCCGGTAACATTAGTAATCATCATGTGTTTTACCTTAAATTGTAATTCACTGTGTGCTGCATCGGTGCCCCATTTTGTTGTTTTCATTTTTTTAGTTTCCTTTATTAACGATGCAAAACTACATCGCACGGGAAGCCTGCTCCAATAAAGCAGATTAAGAAAATTACTTAATGTAGATTAAGACGGCGGTAATAATTATTCATGTTTATTTTTTTGAAACACATAGTCACATAGTGCACATAGCTTTTTGAAATCTGCGCGCTAAACCACCCCCTGCCCCCACCAGCGGGGGATACATAAATGTGCCCAATCCGCTTTCTATTGCACTTGGCAGTTTTATAAATTAATCAGCATATCAGCTAATCAACCAATCGGCTAATCGGCTTATCAGTTTATCGGCTTATCAGCTAATCAAATCAACGTTTAATTAATTGTAAAATGTGTGATAAAAACAGAATTGAAATCCCGATTACTTCAACAATTGCCTACGAAGCTTGCTAAGGAATTCGGGAGTTAAGCCAAGGTAGGAAGCAATTTGAGTTTGTGGCAGGCGTTGTACCAGAAAGGGATATTTTTTGCAAAAATAATCATAGCGTTCGGCTGCTGTAAAACAAATGCTTTGCATAATGCGTTCTTGATGGGCAATAAAAGCATTCTCTAAAATTATTCTCGAAAAGCGTTCATACTTAGGAACCTTTTCATAAAATAAATCCATGTCTGCTTTCGAAACCAAAAATATCTCTGAGTCTTCCAAAGCATCTATATTCATGGTGCTTGGCATTTGGCTGTTAAAACTTTGTATGTCACCTGTCCACCAACCTTCCGGTGCGAATTGAAAAATATGTTCAACACCATTTTTACCTACACAATAAGAGCGTAAGCAACCCTTATTTACGAATGCGGTGTACTTACAAACATCACCTTCTTGCAACAAATATTGGCGTTTGCGAATGCGTCTTTCTTTTAACAAGGAAAGCAGCAAATCAATTTCTTTGGTTTCAAGTTTTATGTGCTTGCCAATACTAGCAATGAGTAGTGATACATCCATTAGAACAAATATAGCTTAGCGTGTAAAATGATAAGCATAGGTTTTGCTGTTTCCTTTTTTATCTTCCACCTGCACTTTTAATTCATGTTTTCCGCTGCCTATTCGCTCATCAAAAATATAATACAGCAAATTTGATTTGGCATCGCATTGCATTAAAATCCATTTTCCATCGATAGTACCTCTATAGGATTTAATTCCCGACAAAGAATCATACATACGGAATCGCAACCATTTTGCAGCTTTAATATTTTTGTTAGCAAAGGCAACAATGGGTGACAACACCGGAGGAACCGAATCAACTGCAAGTGTAAAAGTGCCAAATGTTTTTGTTTGTGTTTTTACCCCTCCAAAAGTTTTATCCCATTCACCGCCTTCAGAAGTTCTAACCCCACCATTCAGTGAAACAATAACGGTTTTGTTTTGCAAGCGCTCAGCAAGTTTTCGCGGTTTAATTCCCATTTCATAATAAGCTTGAACGGGCTCAACATCTTTGTGCACATGATACAAAGGTGCTATTCCTTTTGCCGAATCGCTTACATAAAATTCAAAATTAATATCGTTATAAATTACTTCTTTGGGTAAGTTAATTTGAAAATTAGTGGTCGCAAATGCATTGTTTTGGTTGTACAAAAATTTCTCAACCACATTTTTTGCCGGTATCGCTTTTGGCTTAATGCTGGCCAAAGGTGAACTTTTAACATAAAAAGAAACCACACGTTTATTTCCGAAAATATCTTTTGCTGTGATGACTATGTGGTGCGTTTTTTTATCGGTAAACAAATAATAGCCACGATTTTTTTTCACTTCATAAATAGGTAGTTTATTATTTGGCAATAAATAGCACCGCTGAATAATTAATCCTTTTTTCTTTTTTTCGGGATAATCAATATGTGCATTTACATAGCGCCATTGATCAAATGAGAAGGTGTTTATTTTATGCAAGTAAATAATTTCACTATCCACCTTTAACTCCACTGAATACGTTCCGTTAACATTGGTGCGCGCATCTTCGGTATCGTAGGTAGTTAATCCAAAGCCAATAAAGCCATGAACTTTTATGGTATCTGCGGCAGGAATACTTATAGTAGATTCCGATAAACTCCTCGCTACAACCGGATAAAAAGCATCTTCATTTTTAGCATTGATAAATGAAATTTCATTCATAGGATATATTCCTATTTTACTAATCACCGGTTTCACAGAATCTTTCACATCAAAACCAAACAATAAGGGATTGATAGCAAACTCCGTTTTTTCATCCCTTACTTCAAAATGTAAATGTGGTCCTCTTGAACCACCTGTGTTTCCAGACAACCCAACAAGATCAGATTTTTTAACCGGAATGGCTTCGGGTGCTAATTTAAAATCAACTTCAAAGGATTCCAGTTTATATTGCTCTTTGCGCAGATAGCTGGTGATGATGGAATTGTAGGCACTCAAATGTCCGTATACGGTAACAAAGCCGTTAGGATGCGTGATGTATAAGGCATTTCCATATCCGGCAGCCTGCACCTTAATGCGCGAAACATAACCATCGGCAGGAGCATATATCGGTAAGCCTTCTCGGTTTTCGGTTTTAAAATCTAAACCCGAATGAAAATGATTGTTGCGAATTTCGCCAAAATTCCCGGCAAGGGTGAGTGGAATATCTAAAGGAGCCCGAAAATAATTTTTGGGATAGGTTTGTGGCTCACTTTCGGTAACGGCTTGTTTAGTTAGTGATACAACGGGTACACCAAGCGCAATCGACACCAAAATTAAACTTAGGAATAAGACTAGTCGCACAATATTTTTTTCTAATTCACTTTCGTAAAGTTAGCTTGCAATAATAGTGCTGCTTATTTAAGTGTAGATAAAATATCCACAATGGAAAGTTGATAGTGCTCAGCGCAATTTTTTAGCGAGCTCCTTGCATTTTTCATCTGCAGAAGCATCGTCAATTGAGATAGGTGATAAAGCCATTGCCTTTTGCAGCCATACTTTTGCATCTGCTGTTTTACCCATTTCGTAATAGGTGTTTGACAGTTCATATTGATGCATCTTATATTTTGGTTCCAGAATAATTGCTTGCATAAAGCATTTCACAGCATCTTCGTAAGAACCACCGGGTGGAACTCCTCCAAACAAGGTATTAATGGCAAGTTTTTCGATCGCACCAAAGCCTGCAATAGTGCGGTGCCAGCGTCCCAAAATATGCCAAGCGCCTGCATGTTTTGGATTAATTTTTAAAGCTGCATCCAATTCCGATTTAATAAGTTTTGCATTCGATATTTTTTGTTTGGTACTTGCGTTTTCATTTAATCGCCCAAGGGCCAAGGCATATGCATAATGGCATTCGGCATTCGTATGATCTGCTTTCACAGCTTTTCTTGCCAGGTATTCGGCTGTGTGATAATAACTCATTTGAATATTTTCCGGTTGAAATTTTCCGTAACGCGAATAAAAAAAACTGGCATTTTGAAGGTAATCTGCTTTACTCGAATCGGCTTTAAGCAAGCGCTGAAATACAGCAATTCCTTCTTTGTAGTTTAATTCTTTTTTGTAATGCAAGCCTTTAGAATAAAGCTCTTCATTTGATTGCGCATAAAGCGCCACTGTGCTAAGAAAAAGTACCTGGGCGAGGAGTAGAAGTTTATTTTTCATATCGACTAAGGTACTAAAAATAAAAAACTTTGTGTGGGAAATTAAAAAAGTTTTACCCGACACAAAGTTTTTTATGCGCTAAAGTATAGGTTATTCAATAACCAATCTTCGCACAATTTTTGTTGAACCTTCTTCCACAGTTAAAAAATATACGCTTTTTGAATAGCCCGTTAAATCTAACATAAAGGTATTTTTGTCAGCTTGAAGAATAGTTGCAAAAATTGTTTTACCAATTAAATTCATTACCGTAATTTTTTTAGCAGTATTTCCGGTAAAAGCTAAATAAAAAATACCATTGCTTGGATTGGGCTGAATGGTTAAAACTTCAGTTGAATGGATACTTGAAACACCAACATTGATTATTGCCAATGTATTTGAAGTATCGTTACAACCGGTAGTGCCACTCCAGCCTATAACGCGATAGTTGCCGTTTTGTGTGGCTGTGTAAGTTTGATTGGTAGCGCCCGAAATGGGAACATTGTTTCTTAACCATTGGTAAAACACAAAAGAGCCTGTGCTGAGTAAATTCCCATTGGCGGTTGCTACAACTGTTGGTAAAGCTAATACCTGTATAGATAGAGGATTTGAATCGGCAGTATTGCTTGTTTTGCAAGTCGCATTGCTACTCATGGTGCAAGAAATACTATTTCCGTTAGCTAAGGTAGTGGTGGTATAATTCGCTGTGGTGGCGCCGGGAATAGGTGTTCCATTTTTCTTCCAAACATAACTAGGCGCAGTTCCTCCGTTGGTTGGAGTTGCTGTAAAAGTAATGGATTGGTCTTTGCAAATAATATTCATATTGGAAGCAATGCTAACGGATGGGGTTACTGTTGGACTTACTGAAACCGGAATCACATTTGAGTTTGCAACCGGATTTACTGTGCAAGGAAAACTGCTGGTTAAGATACATGCAAAAGTATTTCCATTGGCAGCTGTGCTTGTGCTATAAGTGCTCGCTGTTGCACCTAAAATGGGATTGTTGTTTTTTGTCCATTGATAACTTGGTGTAGCGCCTCCGTTAACTGGGGTTGCTGTGAAGTGAATGGTGTCGCCTGCGCAAGAACTGGTGTTGCTGGCAGTAATGCTCACTGATACATTTAAATTGGAAGAAATGGTTAATTTAATTGTATTGCTAGTAAGCGAATCGATGGATGCACAGCGCACAGAAGAGATTAATGTGCAAGTAATACTGTCTTGATCAGTGGGTGTATTTAGTGTGAAACTTGCACTATTACTGCCAACAGGTATTCCATTTTTCTTCCATAAGTAGTTCGGGCTTGCACCGCCATTGGTGGATATTGCAGTGAAGGTAATGGGGGCCGCACTACACAATACGGTTGAAGGGGTGCTTATTGAAATGCCGGGTTGAACGAGCGGATATACTTTAAATTTAATGGCATTACTATGCACAGGTGAAATACTGCAAGGTAAATCACTGGTTAAGGTGCAAGTTACTTCATCGCCGTTATTTAAATTAGAAGTGGAGAAACCTGCGGAATCACTGCCAACTGGAGCTCCATTTATTTTCCATTGATAATGGGGCAAGGTGCCTTCATTTTGCACGCTGCTGCTAAAGCTTACAACTGTGTTTGCACAGATCGTATCTTCAGAGGCAACGATAGCTATTACCGGAGGACAATAGCTGGAGCAAAGTGAGCTGTGACTGCCCAAATTACTGATGTTGTCGGTCGAAAAGGGAATCCATTCAATGCTGGGATCGAATGCGGCATTGAGGTTATTACCTTTGGCAAAAGTTGGATTGCGAACCAAGGTTGTATTTAGGGTAGATACGCCTACACTGCTCCATTCGGTACCCGGATCTTGAGCAATTTTTCCAAAAATGTCAAGGGCGCGACCATCTTTAAAAAGCGCAATGGCATCGTCTCCATTAAAACTAAAACCAAAAGTGGTATCAGCTATATTTAAAATTCCTGCATTTGCCGAAGGATGCGCAAGCACATATACGTCAAGCGGAAGAATTGTTCCTGATAAATTTACGCTTTGATTGGGAGAGCCATTTCCATTGGTGTAAACATTAATTTGGTAGCCCGATAAGTCTATTGTATCAGCTGTTGGATTGTATAATTCAATTGCTTTGTTGTTGGATGTGCCTTCGATATACTCCGAAATAAATAAGTCGCTGCAATCGTTTAAAACCAGTGGTGGCTGGGGTGCCGGAAGTTTGTAATAAGCCACGCTTTCGGAAGAGGAACAGGTAGAATACAATTCAAGAATGCCATCATTATCGAAATCAGCACCCAAAATAACTTCAGGATCGGGAATATTTTCGGCAATATTAATTTTGGTGAAACCTTGATTTCCGCCATTTCTATACCAATTTATTTCATCGTCTGTGCGGGAAGTGGAAGCTACATCAATATCGCCATCACCATCAAAATCGGCAGCATACACATAAGTTGCACCTTGTGCATTGTTATCGATAATGTGTTCTGTTCCGGCAGGACTTTCATACCACATTACTCTGTTATCGCCAAAACTGGCAGAGAGCACATCCACGTCGTTATCTCCATCAACATCTACAGCAAAAACAGAATTCACGCCAGATGCGCTTCCGTTTAACTCCCAATTATTAAAATTAAATCCGGTGGCGGAATTATAATGCACTACAACTTTTTGTGAGCCTGCCGTTCCTGCATAAGCAGCAACTACATCCATAAATCCATCCTGATCATAATCCAAAGGAAAAACATCCAACGGATAATGATAACTGGCATCAACTAAATGTTGCGTGAAAATTTCGTTCCCATCGTTTTCAAACCACAACACTTTAGCAGTAGATGTTGATTGAACCGTAGAAGCGACCACATCCATATCTCCATCAAAATCAAAATCGATAGGATAAACAGCATAAGGATCTATGATTGAAACAAGCAAGTGATCCACAAAAACACCGGCGCCTTGGTTTTCGAGCCAACTCACACGGTTGCCATTATTTTCGGTATACACAGCATCCATGTCGCCATCACCATCTATATCCGCAGCGCGAATTTGTCGGCAACCCATTGACGAGTATAATGGAAAAACAGGAAGCGTTGTAAATACACCATTGCTATCGTTACGATAAAAGTTAATGTTGGCATATCCTGCAGCTAATAAATCAATATCACCATCGTTGTCAAAATCGCCATGACAAGCATAATTGGCGTCGGATAAATAGCGATTCAATCGAAACTTTGTGAATACATGTGTGGGGCTATTCCAATACACTTTAACATCGAATCCCGAAGCACCTATCACATCCATGTTGCCATCGCCATCAAAGTCGGCAGCTCCCACCATAGAAACATTGTCTAATGCAAAATCCAAATAATCGCCCAACACAAAAGTTAAGTTACCGGTGTTACGAATCCAAGTGAGTCGATCGTCAGCATAATCGGCAAGTAGCACATCGTTTTGAGCATCGTTGTTTAAATCTACTGCATAGATGTCACGGAATTCGCCACTTGCCATATTGCGCCTGATAAAAGTGCCGGCGGTATTGGTAAACCATCCGGATCCCGCACTTGAACCATACATCAAATCCATGTCATTATCCCTATCCACATCACACAAACTGATGTTTCGAGGGATGTTTAAATTGCTGATTAAAATGTGTGAAGTAAATTGTTGATTGCTGTCATTTTCGAGCCAAACAATTGTACTATCGAGTTGCGAGGCTGCAGCTAAATCCATGTCTCCATCCATATCGAAATCGTTGGAAACAACTGTATTGGGTCCATCAAAACCGGTGAGGATATCAATAGCAGTAAAGGATTGCGATCCGTTATTTTGCAACCAGAAAATTTTATCATCGCCAAAAGCGGCACACACCACATCGGAGTCACCATCACTGTCAAGGTCAATTACATCTACCGAAGCTGCGCCAGTTGCGGAATTTGATAAAACTATTGAAGTAAATACATTGTTCCCATCATTCCGCATCCAGTAAACGCGATCATCTGTAAAGGAAGCAGTAACCACATCCATATCTCCATCCTTATCCAAATCAGCAGCAATAGCCGATTGCACTTGATCTTGCTTTTGACCAATAGTATGACTTATAAATTGTCGGCCACCAATATTTTCTTGCCATTGCAAGTTTGAAAGTCCACCAGTTAATATGTCTTTATCGCCATCCCCATCCATATCGGGAGTACTCATGCATAGTGTGGTGTAGGACAATAAATGTGTTTGATATTGCGCTTTTAGTTGAAGAAAGGATACTAATGCAAGAGCGAAAAGGAGTTTTGATTTTAGCATAAAGATTTGATTATAGTGGATAAAGGATTAGGGTGAAAATAGGGTTAAATTTTAGTAAAAATTCATACTTTGAATAACGAATTTAATTCGTGGTAGGATACAAATATATTCAGCCATACAATAAGAATATTACCGTTGGATAAGTATTTAGCACAAATTAAAAATTGTAGATTTTACGATAAGGTGATGAACACAATAAGAACTAAGTTTTACTGCGCCTTCAACCCATATTTACGCATTTCCTTTCGGTAGGTACCATCGGTAATATCTAAGCCATCGCGTTTAAAAAATATTCCGCCCCATTGATGTTTAATTTTTTGGTATTCAATTTCAATACCTCCAGTGGTGATAAAGGTTCTATTTACGTGATAGGTTCCAAAATCAAATTCATCATAACGCACATTTTCAGGTTGAATCACTTCAGGAGGCGCGCTTTCAATAGGTTTTTCGGCAGGTGCTTGTTTAATTACCGGAGCTTCGTTTTTAATAACAGTTGTTGGTTTAGCTTTTTCGGCGGCAAGTCGGCGTTCTTCGTCTTCTGCTTTTTTCTTAGCAAGCGCATTTTTCTTTTCTTCGAGTTCGGCTTGTTTTTTTGCTTCCGCAGATTTTGTGATTTCTTCTTGTTCTGCTTTCTTTTTTGCTGCAGCCGATGCTAGTTCATCTTGTTCGGCTTTCTTCTTTGCGGCAATGGCAGCAAGTTCATCCTGTTCCGCTTTTTTCTTAGCATTTATTTTATCCAACTCAGCTTGCTCTGCATTCTTTTTTGCAGTCTCTTTATCAAGCGCTTCCTGTTCAGCCTTTTTCTTTGCTTCTGCTTTGGCAGCTTCCGCATCTGCTAATGCTTTTTTCTTTTCTTCGGCTTTAGCTGCTTCAGCATCTGCAGCAGCTTTCTTTTTTGCTTCTTCCGCATCTGCTATTGCTTTTTTCTTAGCATCTGCTTCCGCTTTCGCATCTGCTGCAGCTTTGCGTTTAGCTTCTTCTGCATCTGCCAGCGCTTTTTTCTTAGCATCCGCCTCCGCCTTAGCTAATGAATCTTTTGTAAACGCTGCTTTAGCAAGCGCTGCTTCTTTCTCCGCTTTTTCTTGAGCTTCCTTATCCGCTTTTTGTTTCTCAATCGCTTTTTTAAGTTCTTCCAACTTTTTTTTCAAGTCAAAATCCACCACACTATAATCAAATTTATTTTCAGCAGGGTCAAAGAAAACGGCACCTATCGGACTATCTAATACCGAAAAATCCACATCCGGTACACGTTTAAATAATCCAAAATTGGTAGATGCAGAGAAATTTTCTTTAACCTCCGCATCACCCGGAGTGTTTTCGGTTGAAATGGTAATTATTTTTGAAACATAACTGTTATGAGAAACCGTAATGGTGTAAGAATTGTCAGGATCTAACATAAATGAAAAACTCCCGCTATTATCAGCATAGATAGTCTTAAACGGCGCTCCGCCTTTTGTAATTTCTACTTTTGCCCCCCTCAAAAGTTCATTCGTAGCATCGTCACGCACTTTGCCTTTTACATCCAGCTTCCAGGCCTTTTGTGCCATGGTGCCAAAACTTAAAAGTAAAAGCAAGAGGGTTGAAATTAGGGTGGGATATATTTTAGAAATTCTTTGATTCATATTGTATTCAATAGTATTCTGTGCATTGAAGCACCAGAATGGAAAGTGAAATTAGCGTAAAGGATTGAGAATTCAAAACAGATGGCTAAACATTTTGTTAAGTTATATTTTTCCACCATTCGTCAAATGTTTGATGCGGTTCATCGAAGTTGATAATTTCGCCTATCCTAGGGTGAAGTAACGGGAAATTTTGTCGCATGGCTTCTGCTTTAACCCTTATTATGGGTTCATCCCAATCGTGCTGTGCCAATGCAAATTTTGCCCAATGCACCGGTAATAATTTTTGAGCCTTGAGTTCTTCTGCAGCTAACAACAGTTCTTCGGGCATCATGTGAATGTATTTCCAGTTTTTATTGTATTGGCCACATTCTAAAATCGCTAAATCAAAGGGCCCATGCTGCTTTCCAATACTTTTAAAATGTGTATCATAACCCGAGTCACCTCCTAGAAATAGTTTTCGTTTCGGAGTTTTTAAAACAAACGACAACCAAATGGCACGGTTGCGCACAAATCCTCTTCCCGAAAAATGACGCGCCGGACAAGTTTGTATTTCAAAACCATCTTCTAATAAAAGTGTTTCATTCCAATCTTTTTCATAAATGATTTCTTCTGAAAAGCCCCAATGTTTTATATGTGCCCCAGTACCAAGTCCGGTAATTATTTTTTTTATTTTTGGTTTTAATGCAACAACTGTTTTATGGTCCAGATGGTCCCAATGATCGTGTGAAATAAATAAATAATCAATTGGAGGAATATCTTCTGCGCGATAAATATCTGTGCCTTTAAAGCTTCTTGTGGTAGCACGTATGGGAGATGCACTTCCGCTCAGCACCGGATCTACTAAAATTCGCTTTCCTTCCACCTGCAAAAAATAAGTGGAGTGACCCATCCAAATCAGTACATTTTCGGTAATAGCTAACTCAAATAAGTTAGTTTTAAAAGTAGGCAATTCTTGTTTGGGCGTAATTCTTTTACTGCGTTTTAAAATAAATTCTTTAAGCACACTGCTATACGTAGCGCCCTCGGTAAGATCGGGAGTGAAGTTTAGGTTTTGGAATTTACCGTTTTTAAAATTGGGTGATTTTTGAATGGCTTCCATTTGCGCACCGCTAGCCATTTTTCCAAATTGGGATTGTTGCATAAAAATAAATCCAACTAATAGTAGAAGGATGAATACAAATAGAATCGAAATTATAATTAGCATATAATTGAGTTGAACTTCAGCAATAAATTAGGAAAGCACATGGTATTGAATGTTTAGTTTTTCAATGTACGGTTCAATACTCAACAAACTTTTATTGGGCAGTAATGTCCATGATTCATCATCGAGTGGTTCGGAAGCAAACACGATTGCATCTTTTTTTAATTTGAAATACATTGTATAATAAAGTTCATAGTCACTTTGAAGCGCTTTGTCTGTTTCATTAAAAATGCGCCACACCAATAAATTTTTTGGGCTCATTAAAAGTCCAATCAAGGAACTATATTCACACTTGTGCATTAAATTAGTGAGCCGTTTAATTATTTCTGACGACGCATTGGAGGCTGTTTGTGAAATTAAATTTTCGAGAAATAAATAGGAGTCAGAGGTGTTTCTTCGCTTTGCTTCTTCCACAAAATCATAAATGGTTCCATTGTGTGAAAAGCAATACTCAATGCCTTGTGCCTGAATGGCAAAAGGGTGAGAGCCTTCTACACGCGTTTCCAGTCCTGCAGAGGTAAGTCGGTTGTGTGCAATAAATAAATTTGAGGTGGCGGATTTTACGGTTTCAATGTAACTCGCATTCCATGCTTCTTGTCGGTTTCGTTTATGAAGTTCAATCTTATTTTCGATAGCAAATGCAAGTCCGCAACCGTCGTTATGATTTCCGCGTTCTTTTGGATTATCCGGTAAACGACCTTGTGTTGAAAGTTGTTTAAGGGAATGGGGGCAAGTAAGCATTTCTTCGAGTATGGAACTAGGCGCAATGCTGGCCTTGGCAATCATTCGGCACATGTGGTATATTTTTGAGGCCTTGCAAATTTAAAAGAAAGAAATTCATGAAGGCGACAAGAAATATTTATTCGTACGCTTTAACATTTCTACAATAAAAGAGCCGTTTACAATTTAAATTGCAAACGGCTCTTTGTAAAAAAGCAATATTATTTTAATTCACACCGTGCATCATTTTTATTAATCGCTTATAAATAGCCACTAAAATTAATGATCCTGCACCGCTTAACACAATAAATACACAAAAGAATACAAAAAGGTTCGAAATTTCGACCCCTAAAAAGCTTGGAATTTTTGCGCCCGCTTCTGCTGGTGCTTCACCCGCTCCCGGAGGTATCAATGCACTTAATGTACCTGCAAATTTGTTTGCTGCAGCATTGGCCAAAAACCAGGTACCCATAAGCAATGAAGAGAGGCGTAATGGAGCCAGTTTACTAACCATACTTAGCCCAATTGGAGATAAGCAAAGTTCTCCCATGGTATGCACAATGTATAAAGCAAATAACCAAAACATCGCAATTTTGGTTGAAGGATCTACACCATGAACTGCAAATGCAATAATTACATAGCCCAGAGCTACCAATCCTAATCCCATTGCCATTTTTAATGGTGAGGAAGGTTCCATATTTATGTTTGCTAGCTTACCCCAAATGATAGTAAAGACTGGAGCTAATATAATTATTGCTAAAGGATTTACCGATTGAAACCAAGAAGCAGGAAATTCATTCATGTGAAAGTCGTTAATATATCCTGTAAAAGTTAAGATTACCAACAAACCAATAAATATAGCTTGAAGTAACATAACAGTTTTTTTTGTCCATTCAAAAAACCAACCGAAAGCTTTTGCAAGGAAATACATTAATAAGCTAAGACTTCCTAATATTACAAATTTACTGATGTTCATTACAATGGCTCGATCTACCTGCGCATCAGCAAACAATGTAAGGGATGCACCTGCTTGTTCAAAGCAAGCCCAGAAAAAAACAACAAAAAATGCCAGAATAAAAACTACTATTATGCGCTCACATTCATCTTTGATTAGTGATTTATCGGTAAGAATTACAAGGGGCATTATCACAATTGAACCATAAATTAAATAGCCAATTAAATCAATACTTGCAATCATGTGCGCAGTTGAATTTACATCGGCAACTGCAGCCGCACCAAAAATAAAATTCATAATATTTTGATAATTCAACAAGCCAAATATGAGTGCAATGGAGCCAAGAATAACACCATATGTTTTAACATCCATAGCTGCTTTAGGCATTCCAAGTGGATTTCCTTCAGGATCTTTAAGATGTTTGTTTTTTAATAATTCAAAAGAAATTGTACTTATGATCATTCCAATGGCTGCAGCCAGAAATCCATATTTAAAATCGGCAACATTTCCTGTATCTCCCAACCCTCCACAAATAAACGGAGAAAAGAAAGCTCCCATATTTATTCCCATGTAAAAAATGGTAAATGCACCATCAATTCTTGAATCGTTTTTAGGATACAACTGTCCAACCATGGTTGAAATGTTTGGCTTAAAAAAACCATTACCAATGATTAGAAAAGTTAACCCGCCCCAAAGCAATGATAGAGAAGAGGCACTTTGCACCCCTTCAGTAACGGCACTTCCGCTTAAATAAAGTAGGAATTGTCCAACTGCCATTAATAAGCCACCAATTAAAATACTTCTTCGATTTCCCCAAAATTTATCAGAAATATAGCCTCCCAGCAAGGGTGTGAGGTAAACCAATCCGGTAAAACTGCCATAAACGTTGGAAGCTTCGGCAGACGTCATTATTAAAGCCTTTGTTAGAAATAATATAAAAATGGCCCGCATACCATAGTAGCTGAAACGTTCCCACATTTCAGTAAAGAACAATAAATACAAGCCTCTTGGATGTCCTGTTTGATTGGTTTGATTCATAAATTTTTTGGTTTAGTGTTTGGCGAATATAGTAAAATTGTGAAACTCAAATTATGCCCCGGCTGATAATAATTAAATTGTCATAATCAGCACTATTTCTTCAATTGTTTTACCTTCGTGCTCCTAAAAAATAATTTATGCAAAGCATATTTGTGATTGGTGCGGGGCGCTCTTCGTCTTCCTTAATTTCTTATTTATTGACGCATGCAAGCTTCGAAAACTGGCGAGTAAAAGTGGGAGATGTTTCCTTGGAATTAGCACAACAAAAAATTGCAGGGCATGAAAAGGGCGAAGCCATTGCATTTGACATGAATGATGAAGCACAACGCCATAAGGAAATTCAAGGTGCCGATTTGGTGATTAGCATGTTGCCGGCCAACTTGCATGGAAAAGTAGCGCAGGATTGTGTCCGTTTTAAAAAGAATTTGGTGACTGCTTCTTATGTTTCTGATGAGATGAAAACTTTAGATGAAGCAGCTAAAGAAGCTGGTATTTTATTGCTTAATGAAATTGGCTTGGATCCGGGTATTGATCACTTATCAGCCATGAAAATTATTGATGCTGCAAAAGCAGCAGGAGAGGAGATCACTTTGTTTAAATCGTATTGTGGTGGTTTGGTTGCTCCCGAAAGCAACGACAATCCTTGGGGATATAAATTTTCATGGAATCCACGCAATGTAATATTGGCGGGACAAGCAACTGCTCAATACAAAGAAAATGGGGAGTACAAATACATACCTTACAATCGTTTATTTACACAAACTGAATCAATCACTGTGGAAGGCATTGGCAGTTTTGATGGTTATGCAAATCGCGATTCCTTATCGTATCGTGCTCCATATGGAATTGAAAATATTCCTACCATTCTTCGTGGAACCTTGCGCATGACGGGCTATTGCAAAGCATGGAATGTGTTTGTGAAATTGGGATTAACCGACGATACCTATAAAATTGAGCGCGCCAACGAAATGACCTATCGCGCATTAATTGAGTCGTATTTGCCTTTCGGGAAAAAATCGACCAAAGAAAAATTGATTGAATTTATGGGTGCTGATTTTGATGCTGCTGTGCTTGAAAAGCTGGAATGGCTTGGGATATTTGACGAAACAAAAATTGAATTGCCCAATGGAACCCCTGCGCAAATCTTACAGCATTTGCTCGAAAATAAATGGTTGCTTAAACCTGATGATAAGGATATGATAGTGATGCAACATCAATTTGAAACCCGGAATACTTCCGCCCGAAAGGTAAGAAAAATTTATTCCACACTGGTTGTAAAAGGTGATGACAATGTGCATACTGCAATGGCAAAAACTGTGGGCTTGCCCATGGCCATTGCCGCACGAAAAATTTTGAAAGGAGAAATTAAACTCACTGGTGTTCGCATTCCGGTAATGAAAGAAATTTATGAGCCGGTGTTGCAAGAGTTGCAAGAGCTTGGGATTCGGTTTGGAAAGGAGGCTAGTAAGGGTTAAAATTACTTTACCTTCGGTTTAAAACAGTTGGCTTGCTTTGTGTGTGTTATTGTAGCTTTCACACAATTGAACTGATAATTCAAATGATTTGAAGCAATAGGACAAGAATTTTTAAATGATCTTTGCTAATCGCTTATCGTAATGTCATTATTTCAATTTTCATATATGGATAGTAAGGAAGTGTTGATAGTTTTCTATCTGCATCCAATTTATCATTAGCCATTAAAACCAAGTAAATTCCGGCAATGTCACTTTTTATGTAGGAGGCCAAAGGCTCCTTTTCCTCCCTTGTTCTAGCTAACCATACTGCTTTTTCGGAATTTGACTTTATAATTATAAGAAGTGTGACTTTTTAGGAGGGCATATTTCTCCTGCTATAAACTTGTTGATTTTTAATAAAGCGAAAGGTTTAATTTGATTTTATAATAGTCTAAAATCAGATTATGTTATAAAAAGCATACTTACATCGCGTCGCCAGGTACAATAGGTTCAGGCCTTATTTTCTTAGTACCACGATACATTTCATACTTTAAAAAGCGACATTCCAAAGGCCCATTGTATATCACTATTCTTCGCGAGGCTTTTAATCCAATTGAATTTACCGCTTCCCGATTACTCGAAATTATCCAGGCATCATAGCCTTGGTATTTTGATTTTAAAGTGTCACCGATACTTTTGTACAAAACGGTTACATCATCTTTATCCATGCGTTCTCCGTAAGGAGGATTCATAATTACAACCCCACCTCCTTCGGGAGCACTAGTATCTTGAAACAATTGATTTTGGATGGTGATGTCTTCGCGCACACCTGCCGATTTTAAATTATCTTTTGCAATAAATACGCTTGATTTAGCACTATCAGAACCATAAATTTTTGCTTTAAGTGGAACAATATTTCGTTTGGCTTCTGCCACAATATCATTCCATAAATCTTTATCAAAACCAAAATCACCTTGCCATTTTTGAAAACTAAATTCCTTACGGAAATAACCCGGTGGAATATTTTTAGCGTACATGCAAGCCTCTGTTAATAAGGTTCCGGAGCCACACATGGGGTCCACAAAATTGCTTTCTTTGTCCCAACCGCTCAGAAGTACCAAGCCGGCACCCAATACTTCATTCAAGGGAGCTTTATTGCTATCTAAACGGTAGCCGCGTTTGTGCAAAGAGCTGCCGGAGCTATCCAAACTTACTGTACAATCTTGTTTAAAAATGTGAATGTTTACGCGGAGTGTTGGATTATCGGTATCTACCGAAGGGCGCGCGCCAAAAGCATTTCGAAATTGATCGGCAATGGCATCTTTCACTTTCATGCTCACAAACATGGTGTTGGTAAAGGCATCGTTGGCATTGGCAACGCTATCAATGGCAAGCGTGTCGGTATGTTTCATGTACTTGCTCCAATCAATGCGTTGAATTTCGGAATACAATTCTTCCTGGTTACGCACCCGAAAAGTTTGAATGGGAAGCAACACGCGAAGGGCAGTTCGACACATATAGTTGGCCTGATACAAGAGTTTTAAATCGCCTTCAAAAGCAACGGCCCTATTTGCTTTCTCAATTTCTTTTGCTCCTAAGGCTTCTAATTCTCCTACTAATATATCTTCCAATCCCGCCAAGGTTTTGGCCAGCATATTTATATTTTTTTGCACGCTTTTGTTTTTTTGCAAAAGTAGGAAAGTAATTCCTCAAAATGGCTAAACGGCTGCAGCAAGGAATTTTGCTCGATTGGTAATTTTTTTAAGAAATTGATTGATTCGCTTTAAAAGCGCTGATTCAAAGGGTTTTAGACAACAAATTATGAAAAAGTTTTCTACATTAAAAATTATTTTAACTTTGTTTTCCCCGATAAGGAATTTTGACACCCAAACACTATTTTTATCGGATTAATTGCTTCTTATAAACCTCTAATTATATTCCTCTATGATGAAAGAACAGTATTTTAAATGGCATAACAAGCACATGAACAAAGAAATGGAGATGCTTGTATTTGGCGAGAAGGGTTATCCTGTTATTATTTATCCCACTTCGATGGGAAGCTACACACAAAACAAGGATTTTAATTTAATTGACGCGGTAGAGTGGTTTGTAAACAGTGGGTTGATAAAAGTGTATACACCATCTAGTATTGATAACGACAGTTGGTACAACAAAAAAATTCATCCCCGCGAAAGGGTATTAAACCACATACTTTATGAACAAGCAATTTTGGAAGATGTGGTGCAGCGCGCCATGCACGAAACAGGTTCGAATAAAGTAGCCATGGCTGGATGCAGTTTTGGTGCTTACCATGCCACAAATTTTGCTTTTAGGCATCCCGAATTAGTGGGATATTTAATTAATATGGGTGGAGCTTTCGATATTAAGATGCAATTGGATGGCTATTACGACGACAATTGTTATTACAACAATCCACCCGATTATATTCCCGGTCTCGAAAACCCTTCCTTGTATGAAATGGGAATTATTTTTGGAACCGGTGAGCACGATTCCTGCTTAGATAAAAATCAACGTATGAGCAACATTTTGGTTCAGAAAGGTATTCCGCATTGGCTGGATGTGCGACCGGGTGCGAATCACGATTGGCCGGTGTGGAGAGAAATGCTGCCAACTTATATTTCGCAATTGAATTTAGGGAAGTGAGCTGGAAGTATAGAGTAGTGAGTAGTGAGTAGTGAGTATTGAGTACAAAGATATAAGTACAAAGATTTAAGACTTAGATGCAGTGTAAATATTAACTTTTGTAATAACCTAAAAAAAAATCTAAAAATTAGAAAAAAGTCAATCAGCTAATCAGCTAATCAGCTAATCAGCTAATCAGGCTAATCGGCTAATTTGCTAATCAGCTAATCAACAAATAAACGAACCAACAAATCAAAACTATATAAACATGAAAAAGATAGGAATTTTACACGGACAAGAGCGCACATTTCCTGAGGCATTTGTGGCGAGAGTGAATCAAAAAAATATTCCCGGAATTGTGGCCGAGCCGGTTAGCATCGACAAAGTGATGCAAAGTGAGCCTACCGAATATGCAGTTATTATTGACCGCATTTCGCAAGACGTTCCTTTTTATCGCGCCTATTTAAAAAATGCCGCAATCTGTGGAACCGCAGTTATTAATAATCCTTTTTGGTGGAGTGCCGATGAAAAATTTTTCAATAATGCTTTAGCGGTAAAATTGGGTGTTCCGGTGCCAAAAACGGTTTTACTTCCTTCTAACCAACTCCCAACTAAACACCACTGGTGCGTCTATGAGCAATTTAAAAATGCCTTTGGATTGGGATGCTATTTTTAAATATACCGGGTTTCCGGTGTATATGAAACCACATGACGGTGGAGGATGGAAGAGTGTTTATCAATTAGATTCTGCTGAGAATTTCTTTAAAGCACACAACGAAACCGAACAATTGGTGATGATGTTGCAAGAAGAAATTAAATTTCAAGAATATTTCCGAGTGTATTGTATCGGTGGACGTGATGTGAAAATTATGCAATACGAACCGCGCAACCCGCATCATTTGCGTTATGTAATTGATGGACCTCCTGTGCCGCAAGCTTTATTGGATAAAGTACATGAGTATACCTTAACTTTATGCCATGCTTTGGGATACGACTTTAATACAGTGGAGTTTGCTGTACGCGATGGTATTCCTTACGCAATCGATTTCTGCAATCCTGCACCGGATGCGGATGTTCATTCTGTAGGCCAAGAAAATTTTGATTGGGTGGTAGAAGCCGCTGCAAACATGGCCATTCGCAGAGCGCAAGATCATAAACCTGGACAAGATAATTTAACTTGGGGTACTTACTTAAAGAACAGTGTTAAAAACGGTAGCCTAAAAGATTTGGCACAAAGCGCTCAAAAAATGGCTACGGTTTAATTTTATTGCTTTTTCAACCGATTGATGCTCGTTTTGTTTCGGAATCAGTCGGTTGAAACTTGCATTTTTTTGATTAGCTGATTTTGCTGATTGTGATTAGCTGATTAGCTAATTAGCCGATTAGCTGATTTGGGTTATTGATGATTTGCTTTTTTTTGAATAGCGCAAACAATTTAATAAACAAGCTATCAATACCATAGAAACGCAAAAACTTAATTCGCAATTACTCAATAACCAATAACCAATAACCAATATCCAATATCCAATATCCAATATCCAATAACTCAACAACCCAATAACTCAATAACTAAAAAAGTATGCCCGAATTTACACTTGGTATAGAGGAAGAATTTCAAATTATTGATCCCCAAACGCGCGACTTAAGTATGCGTCAGCACCACATTGTGGAGCGAGGGAAAGCAATATTGGCCGATAATGTAAAAGCTGAAATGCACCAGTCGGTGGTGGAGGTAGCAACCAATATTTGCAAAGATATTAAGGAAGCGCGAAAAGAAGTTACACATCTTCGAAAAGTAATTGCAGGCCTAGCATTAAACGAAAACTTGTGCATCGCCGCTGCCGGAACGCATCCCTTTGCAATGTGGCAGGAACAGCTCATCACCAATCATCCCCGATACGAAGAAATTGTAAATGAATTACAGGATGCGGCGCGCTCCAATTTAATTTTTGGATTGCACGTACATGTAGGTATTGAATCCAGAGAAGAAGCGGTTCAAATTATGAATTCGGCCCGTTATTTTTTACCACACATTTTTGCATTAAGTACCAATTCTCCCTTTTGGGAAGGCAGAAATACCGGCTATCATTCTTTTCGTACCAAAGTATTCGATAAATTTCCAAGAACCGGAATTCCTGAACTTTTTCGCAGCATTGCCGAATACGATAATTACATTAATCTTTTGGTAAAAACCAATTGCATCGACAATGGAAAAAAAATATGGTGGGACATGCGCGTTCACCCTTTCTTTAGTACAGTGGAGTTTCGTGTTTGTGATGTTCCTTTGCGCGTGGATGAAACAATTGCATTGGCAGCGGTGATGCAAGCATTGATTGCAAAACTGCATAAATTAATGAAAGCCAATTTGGATTTTAGAACCTACTCACGTGCGCTTATCAACGAAAATAAATGGCGGGCTGCGCGCTACGGCATCAATGGCAAAATGATTGATTTTGGGAAGCAGGAAGAAGTGGAAACACATGCCTTAATTATTGAATTGCTCGCATTTATTGACGATGTGGTGGATGGATTAGGAAGCAGAAAGGAAATTGAATATATTTTTCAAATGCTTAAAAACGGCACCGGTGCTGACCGTCAGTTAGCCGTGTATAAAAAAACCAACGACCTAAAACAAGTGGTGGATTATATGATCGCCGAATCAAACGCTGGATTGTTTTAATGATTTTGGATAAAACTTTTATTGCTGTTATTTCTCAATTAGTCTATTCTTTGCGATTTTCCAACTGCGAAAGAATACTTTTGCGCCCGGAATTATTTTTTCACCCTAAAATGTATGATGTCTCAATCGCCGGTTAAAGTTGCTATTCTTGATTTGTACGACAATCATCCCAATCAGGGAATGCGCTGTATTAAAGAAATTTTAGAGGAATTTAAATTGCCTTACACTATTTACGATGTTCGAGCAAAAAACGAAATTCCTGCACTTGATTACGATATTTTTATTTCCTCCGGTGGTCCGGGAAACCCTTTACCGGTGCATAGCGATTGGGAAAAAAAGTATTTTGAGTTAATCGATTCCTTGCACGCCAACAATTTAAAAAAGGATACTAAGAAGAAATATGTGTTTTTTATTTGCCATTCCTTTCAAATGGTAATGCATCATTTTAGGTTGGCACAAATTACCAAACGAAAATCGCCTTCTTTTGGAGTGCTTCCGGTGCATAAAACGCACGAAGGTCAAAATGAAAAAATACTAAAAAATTTAAAGGAACCATTTTATATTGTCGACAGCCGCGATTATCAAATTGTGCAGCCCAATCGCGAACGGATGCAAAAAATGGGTGCAAGTATTCTTTGTATCGAAAAAGAAAGACACCATGTGCCTTTGGAAAGAGCCATTATGTGTGTGCGCTTTGATAAATATTTTATTGGAACTCAGTTTCATCCCGAAGCTGACGTAAAAGGTATGATATTACATTATCAAAATCCTGAAAAAGTAAAGCAAACCATTGACGCTTACGGAGAAGCAAAATACAATACCATGATTGAAGGTTTAAACGATGCTGAAAAAATTAAGAAAACGCACAGCGAAGTACTACCTTCTTTTTTGAAAGCTTGCCTTGCCGATTTAAGCTAAAACCTTAATTTTAGTCTGCCATTTTTGCTAGTTTAACAGTAAAAATGTATCTCCTGCCTAGATACGGTATTAATTTTTTTAATACGAGTTTGCTCTTGCAAATTTTTCAACAGTGTATTGAATTATGTTCAAAAGTTTAGCACCTGATTTTTGGCAGAAACACTTCTTATGTCCTTTCTTTACAATAATTTTTAAAAAAGAATTCTAATACTACATTATATGAAGCTCAAGTTCTCTCCAAAATTGTTTTTCCTAGTACTTGCTGTATTTAGTGCATTCGCGCTACAAGCGCAGGTTGTTCGACCATTTGAAGTGTATTATAAGAACAACCAAAAGGGAGGTATAGTATACATTTCCAATGTAAGCGTGTCTTGCGGTAATCTTGCCGGATGCGCTGCTGCCGAAAATGAACTCGCGCCTGCAGGAACAACCCAAAACAACGACTTCATTCAATCGTATGTCGATGTGGATGCGGATGGCACCACCTTTATGTCTTCCAGCGATAGTTTAAACTTGCCGGCTTGTAGTAACATTACTTACGCCGGATTATTTTGGGGAGGCTCCGTGAATAACGCTACACCTAATTTTGCAAATCGCAATAAAATTAAAATTTCAGCCAACGGAAGTGCTTATGTTGAACTGGATGCAGATTCATTAGTGAGCAACAATTCTGGTTCTATCACTTATCACTGCTATAAAAACATTACTTCACTGGCGCAAGGATTTGGAAGATTTGCGCGTTACACCATTGCCGATTTAGTTACGCAAACCGGCACTGCCAATCGTTTTGGTGGGTGGACATTGGTTGTGGCTTATAGAAATGACTTGGAATCTTTGAAGAACTTAACAGTGTTTGGTGGGGTGGCTAATATCAGCACCACTTTTACTCCTGTTCAAATTGATTTAACCGGATTTTTAACTCCCCCAACCGGACCGGTTACCCTCGAAATGGGTGTTGTGGCCTACGATGGCGATAGAGGTTTTGTACAGGATAGTTTATATTTTAATGGTGCAGGCACTTATATTTCGGTGAACGATGCATTAAATCCTACCCGCGATATTTTTAATAGTACCATCGAAAACAAAGGAGTGGAGAATCCTTTCCGCGTGCCGCTTTTACACAATACCATGGGTTGGGATGCCGATATTTTTGCACCCGATAACAGCAGCAAAAATTTCATTGGAAATAATGCCACTTTTGCGTCCCTTCGCTTGACAACCGGAAATGAAAATTATTATGCACAAGTAGTAACTACTGCGATTGATGTATATGAGCCGGATATTAGAATTGGAAATACAACTGTTGATATAAATGGCGCTCCACTTAATCCGGGCGATACACTAGAGTATACCGTAACCATTCAAAATTTAGGTAGCGATGTATCTATAAATTCAATTCTAATCGACACCATTCCTTTTAACCTCGATTATGTGCCCAACTCCATTAAAATAGTTGCCGGGCCAAATCAAGGAAATAAATCAGATATTGCCGGCGACGATCAAGCTGAATTTGATGCTGTTGGAAACCGTGTGGTGGTGCGTGTTGGAACAGGTGCTGATGCAGTTAACGGCGGTGCAATTATTGATAATCCTACTGGTGCCGATAGTTCCACTTTTAAATTTAGAGCTACTGTTACCGAAGAATGCATAAAATTACGTTGCAGCGGATTTGTAAATTCGATTGCTGCCGGGGTTGGAACCGGACAGCTTTCCGGAAATACGCAAGCAAATTATAGTAACCCAAGTATTTTTGATGGCAGTGGTTGTCCAATTCCGGGATATACCAGCACAGTAATCAATTTACCTCCATCTTGCTCACTTCCGCCGGATACAGCGTTTAGCTCTTGCCCTCCTTTCTTATTTTCATCATTAGCAACTGCACTTCCTGGCTATGTGTATTATAATTCAGGATTTAGTCCGGTTGCTGTAGCAACAAGTAGTGCCACCTATTTTGGTATTAAAACCTTAACCTTAGGTTGCACCGATACAATTGCATTAAACATTACTATTTTCCCATCACCCGCATTTACATCTGTAACCAAAACCGACCCTGTTTGCGGTGCTCCAACGAGCGGTAAATTTGTATTGAATGGAATTAATCCAAACGATTCAATTGCATTTACTATTGGCAATGCGCATAATAATGCAAGCCCTTATGTAGTGGTATCTTCTATTGTGCCGGCCAATACTTTTCAAAATTTAACTTCTGGCGCATACACCATCCGCTTAAAAAATGCCACCAGCTGTACACTTGACCAAACAATAATTTTAGCACCCGCAGCCAACTGTGCGCCAACAGCCGTAGATGACGTATTCTCGACAGGTGAAGATAATCCCTTAAGTGCTGATGTGTCTACAAATGATTCAGACTTAAATGGTGATCCGCTTACGTATTCAATTGTTACAAACCCAACAAACGGTGCAGTGTTGATGAATGCCAATGGTACTTTTACCTATACACCTAATCTAAATTACAATGGACCCGATTCATTTACTTACAAGGTTTGTGATAATGGAGCACCTTCCTTATGTGATACAGGCCTCGTAACGATTACAGTTAATCCGGTAAACGATTCACCAATTGCTGTTGATGATATTGAAACTACCGATGAGGACATTTTTTTAAGTTCAACTGTGGCTACCAACGACTCGGATTTAGAAGGCAATACGCTTGAATTTGCAATACTTTTCAATCCCTTGAACGGTCTTTTATTGTTGAATACTGATGGTAGCTACGATTACATTCCCAATCCTAATTTTAATGGTTCAGATAGTTTTACATATACGGTTTGTGACGATGGTATTCCAAGCCTTTGCGACACCGGAATTGTTACGATTACTGTAAATGCCGTAAATGATGCACCCTTGGCTGTGGATGATTCCTTTTTAACCGGATTAAATATTTTGGTGAATGGAGATGTTTCTCCTAATGATAGTGACATTGATGGAGATCAACTAACTTTCTCTGTGGTTAGTAATCCTGCAAATGGAATTGTTCTTTTTGCTCCGGATGGCAGTTTTACGTATACTCCCAATTTAGGCTTTACCGGCAACGATACCATCACCTACCAAGTTTGCGACAATGGAATTCCTTCCTTGTGCGACACAGCAATTGTTGTTATTGGCGTAAATACAACCAACCTTAGTCCGATTGCTATTGATGATGCAGCCCAAACAGATGAAGATACTTTTTTAAGTGGCGATATTGCTGCAAATGATTTCGATCCCAATACAGATCCAATAGTGTTTTCTGTGCTTACAAGTGCATCAAATGGTACAGTGGCTATGACCTTTAACGGAGTATTTTCATACACTCCGAATTTGAATTTTAATGGAACAGATTCGTTTACTTATTTAGTATGCGACAACGGTATACCTTCGTTATGCGATACCGGCTTGGTAACAATTACTGTTAATCCAATTAACGATGCCCCTGTAGCAATTGACGATGCTATATTTGGCGGATTTAATTTACCTGTAAGCGGAAATGCCTCTGCCAATGATTTTGATGTGGATGGCGATCCCCTTACATTTAATTTAATTTCAGGTCCCGATAGTGGAATTGTAATTTTTAATAACGATGGAACTTTTACCTACACTCCCAACAACAATTTTATTGGAAATGATACTTTGGTTTATTCCGTTTGCGACAATGCTTTGCCATCGCTATGCGATACCGCAATTGTGGTGATTGGCGTAAATACTACCAATTTAGCACCAATTGCTGTTAACGATACTAACCTCAATACCGATGAAGACACTGCCTTAAATGGAGATGTGAGCACCAATGACTCCGATCCAAATGGCGATCCACTCACCTTTGCACTTTTCTCCAATGCCGCTAACGGAAACGTAGTCCTAAATTCAGATGGAACTTTTACTTACACACCCAATTTGAATTTTAATGGAACGGATACTTTTATTTACACTGTTTGTGATAATGGAATTCCAGCGCTTTGTGCCAATGCTACAGTTAGTATAACTGTAAATCCGGTAAATGATGCCCCGCTGGCTGTTGATGATGTGAACTTTACACCAATTAATTTAGCAGTAAATGGTGATGTTTCAACTAATGATTCGGACATTGATGGAGGAGATACACTTAGCTTCACAATTCTTATAAATGGTGCGAATGGTGCTGCGTTAATGAATGCAAATGGACAATACACCTACACTCCCAATAACAATTTTGTAGGAAATGATACTTTGACTTATGTGGTGTGCGATAATGGTGTGCCTTCACTGTGCGATACTGCCATTGTTGTAATAGGAGTAAATGTGATCAACAATGCACCAACAGCACTTAACGATACGTTAACTGTTAATGAAGACAATATCTTAGCTTCATCGGTTGCTACAAATGACTCGGATGTAAACGGCAATATTTTAACTTTTAATTTGCTCACATCATCCACCCATTCAAGCTCCTTAATTATGGGAACGGATGGCAGTTTTAGTTATGTGCCAAATCCAAATTATAACGGACCGGATAGTTTTACTTATGTGGTGTGCGATAATGGTTCACCTAGCTTGTGCGATACGGCTACAGTATTTATTACTGTCTTACCGATAAACGATGCGCCGCTTGCCATAAATGATACTAATTCCACCGTAATTCCACTTCCGGTTAGTGGTGATGTTTCTGTAAATGACTCCGATATTGATGGGGATGTGTTAACCTATACAATTTTAACAAATGGCTCAATTGGAACAGCAATATTAAATGCCAATGGAACATATACCTACACACCAAATGGTACTGTCGGTAACGATGTGATTACTTATGTGGTTTGTGATAATGGTACTCCTTCGCTGTGTGATACGGCTCAATTGGTAATTTCAGTGAGCAGTTTAATTGCACCACCAACTGCTGTTGATGATGCTTTCACTACCAATGAAGACACTCCTTTAACAGCTGATGTTTCCACAAATGACTTAACTAATGGTAGCACTGTTCTTTACTCTGCATTGGTGCAGCCGGCGCATGGTGTATTGGTGTTCAATAACAATGGAACTTTTACGTATACACCCGCTACCAACTACAATGGACCGGATTCATTTAGCTATTTGATTTGTGATAATGGTTTACCGATTACCTGCGATACAGGTTTGGTAAACATCACTGTAACTCCGGTTAACGATGCGCCGGTAGCTGTGGATGATCTCTCTTCTACCAATCAAAATGTTGCCGTGAATGGTGATGTTTCTCCTAACGATAGCGATGTGGATGGTGACCCACTATCATTTAGTGTAATTATAAATCCACTGCATGGTACGCTTACTTTTAATACGAACGGAAGTTTTGTGTATACCCCTGCAACCGGATTCTCGGGTAATGACACATTAACTTATACGGTGTGTGATAATGGTACACCTGCATTATGTGATACTGCAATTGTTGTATTTAATGTAATTCAAGTGGTAGTTATCAATCAAGCACCGATTGCAATCGACGATACGTTCTCTACAAATGAGGATACACCACTTAACACCGATGTTAGCCTAAACGACAGCGATCCTAACGGAGATGCATTATCCTTCAGTGTACTTAATACAACGCTTAATGGTACGCTTACCTTGAATGCGAATGGTACATTTACCTACACTCCAAATTTGAATTTTAATGGTTCAGATAGCTTTACTTATGAAGTTTGCGATAATGGAGTGCCAACACTTTGTGATACTGCAGTTGTTTCGATTACAGTTGTTGCGGTAAATGATGCGCCTATTGCCAACGACGACAGTTTTGTGACCAACTTTAATACTCCAATTGCTGCAATAGTAACAGCAAATGATTCGGATGTGGATGGCGATCCATTAACTTATACAATTGTTAATTTACCAAGTAGCGGAACGCTAACTTTTAATTCAAATGGTTCCTTTAATTACGTTCCAAATGCAGGATTTACAGGTAATGATACTTTTGTGTATAGTGCATGCGACAATGCCGGAACACCGCTTTGCGATCAGGCAACTGTAACCATTACCGTTATAGCGGATGTTCCATTCGCGCTAATCGGAATTGCTAAGTCGGTTGCGCCACCTGTGCTGCAAACCAATGGTTCATTTGCAGTGGTATATAAAGTTGTTGTGAAGAATTATGGTACCAGCGCAGCTAGCTTTGTGCAAGTTACCGACGATTTGAGCGCAACCTTCCCGGCACCGGCAACTTTTACAGTAAGCAGTTTACAAGCAACAAACTTATTAACCAATTCATTGTACAACGGTAGTACAAATACAAACCTGCTCGAGCCTCAAACAAATACGCTAGCAGCCGGTGGAGTGGATACGCTTCGATTAACCTTGTTAGTAAATCCAAATGGCGCAATTGGACCATTTAATAATTCAGCGATTGGATCTGCATTGTCTTCGCTTCCTGATTCATCTGTTAATGGATTAAATCCTGATCCGGATGGAAATGGAAATCCAAACGAAAGCGGAGCAACACCTTTGAGCTTCTCATCAAAAACTCAAATTGGACTCTCAAAAATTGCCAGCGTTTCGGATATCAAATCGGATGGAACTTTTGATGTGACCTACTCATTTGATGTTCAAAATATGGGAACTGTTCCATTAACTTCTATCGATATAATTGATAATTTATCGGTGACTTTCCCATCGCCTGTAACTTTTAGTGTATCAAGTATAAGTGCTGGTGGCGGATTAGTTACGAATAACAATTACACAGGAACAGGCAGCAACATTAATATACTTAATCCTCAAGCAAGCAGCATTGCACCGGGTGTTACCAGTACCGTTGTGCTTAAAATAAATGTAAATACGAATGGAACTTCGGGTACCTTCCTAAACTCTGCCGATGCACATGGCACCGGACCAAATGGGAATCTATCAAAAGATAAAAGTAATAACGGACACATTGATAATGACCTCAACGGAAATCCGAGCGACCAAGGAGAGGATATTGCTACACCGGTAACCTTGAATGGAATTGTAGACGTTACACCGGTTGAATTATTCATCCCGCAAGGCTTTACGCCGGATGGCGATGCACAGAACGAAAATTTTGTTATTCGCGGACTTTCAAACTATCCGGATAATCGCCTCACCATTTATAATCGTTGGGGAAATATTGTGTATCAAAAAACAGCCTACGATAACAGCTGGAATGGCTTATCCGATAAAGGCGATGGAAAAGTAACACAAGGCACTTATTATTACGTGCTCGAGCTCAGCGCCGATGATTTGGAGCCACGCAAAGGCTATGTAGTAATTGAATATTAATCCTGGTAACAGTACAATAGGAATAAATTTTTAAAAAGAGAAAGATGAAAAAATTCGCACATAAAAAACTGATTGCAATAATGCTTGTGCTTTTGGCAAGTGCCGGAACCAAACTCATGGCGCAATACGATCCCATGTTTACGCAATACATGTTTAACGAAATGTTTATCAATCCGGCTTACGCGGGAAGTAAGGAAGCATTAGCTATTAATGCGCTACACCGCCAGCAATGGGTGGGTTTTGAAGGCCGCCCGGTTACTACAACGGTTTCGCTGCATGGGCCGCTTGCTAATAATAAAATGGGCATAGGTTTAAGTTTGCTCAACGAAAAAATTGCAGACGGAAAATTGCGTCGGAATTTGGCCTACTTGACGTATGCGTATCGTATAAAAACAGGAGAAAAGGGCCATTTAAGTTTTGGTTTAATGGGCGGTGTGCATGTGCAATCAAACAATTATGCCGAGTTGCAAACCACCGATTTAAATGATGTACGCTTTTCAGCTAATACCGGAAATGTGCTCACACCAAATTTTGGTGCAGGAATTTATTATTCCACTCAAAAATTTTATGCAGGGGTTTCACTTCCACGGATGGTGGCTGATAATTTAAGTATTACAAGTGGTGGAGATGTACTTAAAAATACCGCTATAGATCCTTCTAAGTTTCATTATTACTTTACTATGGGACGTGTTTTTGATGCAGGTGCCGATTTAAAATTGAAACCACAAATTATGGTGAAAGCAGTAAAAAATGCACCCGCCGAAATTGATGTCAACCTCAATGCCTTGATAATGGAAAAATTATGGATTGGAGCATCTTACCGCTCTAAAGCCGATATGTCTTTTATTGCCGGTCTTCAAATTAATCCGCAATTTTTGATAAGTTACTCCTACGATTACAGCCTTTCTAAAATTCGTGATTTTTCGAGTGGCTCGCACGAAATTGGCTTAGGCTATGTATTTGGCTTTAAAGGAAACAAAATAATTTCTAACCGTTATTTCTAAGCTTTAGTTTAAACGTGTCGCATCTAAGAAGAAAATAATATTGATAAAAATGAGTTCAGTTATGATACCAACAAGATCCCTCGCAAGCATAGTATTAGCTACCCTATTACTAGTTTCAACGGCTGTATTTGCACAAAATAAAATGCTCACCCGAGCCAATAGTTTATACGATGCTAAATCCTATAGCGAAGCAATCGAAAAGTATGTAGCCGTTTTAAAGAAAGACAAAAGCAATGCGGATGCACTTAAAAAAATTGCAGATTGCTATCGGCTAAATAACAATACACTCAAAGCAGAAGAGTATTACACGCAACTCTACACGCTAAAAAAAGCAAGCCCCGACGAAATTATTTATTATGCGCAAAGCTTAATGAGTAATGGAAAATACAGTAAAGCAAAAGAAATTTTAGCTGCCCCACAAGTTGCTTCGGATGCACGCACTTCTAATTATACACGTGGTTTAACTGATCTATCGGTTTATTACAAAGATTCTGCAGCGGTGAAAATTAAAAGAGAAGTTGCTTTAAATTCCGATGAAAATGATTTTTGTCCGCAACTCTTAAAAAACGATGTTGTATTTACATCTACGCGCCAGCGAACCGAGTGGATACGTGAAGAACATACTTGGAGTAATAAAGTGTATAACCTGATTTATATTTCGAAAAAGGAGGGAAGCACTTTTACAAAACCAAAGGAATTAAAAAAGGAATATAGCTCTAATTATAACGATGGTCCATTATGCTTTTCAGCTGATACTAAGAAAATGATTTTCACTGCAAACAGCCTGGCAGAGAATAAAAAAAGAACCAACAATGAAGTGGTTCGATTGCAATTATTTACCACTACTTATAATGCTGAAGAGAATTCTTATGAAGGTTTGGAAGCCTTTCCATACAACAACGATGCATATAATTGCGCGCATCCTGCATTAAGTGCCGACGGAAATATACTTGTATTTTCATCCGACATGCCCGGTACTTTGGGTGGAATGGATTTGTGGGTAAGCTCCTTGGAAGGTGGAAAATGGGGAAAACCGGTGAACTTAGGAGATAAAATAAATACCAAGGGGAATGAAGTTTTTCCAACGCTTGGCGCTGATAATACACTTTATTTTTCTTCCAACGGTTGGGATGGATTAGGAGGACTTGATTTATATTCAGCTTCCGGTACAAATGGATCTTGGGGGAATGCAAGCAATATGAATGCTCCATTTAGCAGTTCTCAAGATGATTTCGGAATCACACTCGACAAAGACGCTAAAACCGGTTATTTCAGTTCAAACAGAGGTGGTAAAAACAACGATGATGATATATTCTCTTTTTCACGCAGCAATGTTCAACAAAAGAAAAAATATGTAATCAACATTAAGGATGAAGATTCAAAAGCAATGCTGGCTTCCGAGTTGGAAGTAAAGGAAACGAAATCCGGTAAGGTGACAAATCTTAACAAACAAGATGGAGTGTATACACTTGAACTAATGCCCGGAACAGAATGTGAGCTTAGTGCAAAGGCGGATAAATACATTTCAAAAATGGAAAAATTTGCAGCTTCCGCTGAATCAACAGATATTTTATTGAAAAAGGAAATAGATAAAAATTGCATCAACGGAATTGTGTTGGATAAATCGGCTAATAGTACTCCTGCTCAAGATGCAACTGTTGTAATTAAGGACAATACCGGAGCAAAAGTTTTTGAAACCGTAACCGGTGTGGATGGAAAATACAGTAAATGCGATTTGGATAAAGAAAAAACATATACTGTAACCACCAGTAAAAAAGGTGGATATTTTACTAAAACCGAAGGATTGAAAGTTCCTTCTACTGAAGTGAAAACAACCGAACTCGAAAAAATTGTAGTGGGTAAAGCAATAAAAATTGATAACATCTATTTTGATTTAGGTAAGTCCGCTATTCGCACTGATGCTGCAAATGAGTTGGATAAAACTGTTCAAGTGTTGATCGATAATCCGGATATCATTGTAGAACTTAGCTCACATACCGATTGCCGTGGGTCTGCGGCCTCTAATTTGGCACTTTCGGAAGCACGCGCTAAATCTAGTGTGGCATACATTATCAGCAAAGGCATCGATAAAAAAAGAATTGCTGGTAAAGGCTATGGCGAAACCAAATTAACTAACACATGTTCCTGTGAAGGTACTGTTAAATCAGCCTGCTCTGAAGCAGAACACCAGCAAAACCGAAGGACAGAATTTAAAGTTACCGGATTCGCTAAATAACTTAGATAACTTTTCATTCGAAGATATCTAACTAGTTAATTTAGCGAAACCCCAAAATGATGTTACATTTCTGTTTTTAAATTACGCTGTAGTGCTATGAGAAAAATCATCGTTTATACTATCACCATTTTTATTTTTTTACTTCCGTTATGGATGTGGATTTACTGGCAAATGACCAGCCCTCGAAATATGGAAGCATTTATTTTAGATAAAACGGTAATGACTACTGCCGGCGACAATCACAAGAGCTTCAATTTTGTGCTAACGAATAATAAATTTTCCAAGCAAAACGGGGATTTATATGATGAGACAAAAGATTACATGGGTTTTTTTCCGGAAGAATTTTTCATGTACACCATTAATGATTTAAGCCAAAGCAATACCCGGCAATTGGATTCACTTGTGAAGCATTATGACATGGCCTATTACACGGATATGAATGGTATCAACTATGACGAATGGTTTGTGGATGTGGGAGAAACTAAACGAAATGCCAATGAGCTCTTAGATATTGTGGGTGGGATTTTTGGAAGAACAAAAAAGAAAGAGCACGATAAACTAGTATATGGGGGCTTGGTGAAACAAGATGTGGAGTTTTTGCAAAAGATGAAGGAAAGTAAAAAGTTAATTCTTACCGAATTCAATATGCTTGCACCACCCACAAAATCGGTTTTTCGAAAACAAGCTGAAGATATGTTTGGAATACGTTGGACCGGCTGGATGGGGCGTTATTTTGATAACCTCGATACTGCAAAAACTCCCGAAGTTCCTGCCTGGCTGGTACATTTATATAAAAATCAAAACCACAACCAATGGCCGTTTACTAAATCCGGAATTGTGTTTATAAAAGATAACAATGAAGTAGTGATTTTGGAAAAGGATAAGGATTTAATTAATGATTTACCGGTAGTAACAACAAACGCCAGCGATAGAGAGCGGTTTAATGTACCCGAAAGAATTGAATTTCCTTTTTGGTTTGATATTATTCAAGCCTTGCCCAACAATCATTTAGTTAGTGAATATGAATTAGAAACAACTCCCGAAGGCGATAAAATCTTGGAACAACACAAGATTCCAAAACATTTTCCGGCCACCGTGGAGCATTATAAAGACGATTATAAATTCTACTATTTTGCAGGAGACTTTGCCGATAATCCACACGATAAAAATCGCATGAAAAAAATGCGTGGCATAACAAAGTTTAGGTATTTTTTATACATGAAGGAAGATAAAACCGACAGAAATCGCTTCTTCTGGGGCTATTACCAATCGGTAGTTTCAACCATCCTAAATCGATATTACGACGAAACTAAATTGAAGTAATACTGCAAATTATTTTCAAAAAAAGTAAGTAAAGCAAATCCAAAACTTTAGAAAGTCATAAAATAGGCGAATCACTAAACTAAAACTGATAAACCTAAAAACTCAACCACTTAAAAAATCTACAACCCCAAAATCAGCTAATCAGCTAATCAGCTAACCATTAAATCAGCTAATCATCAAATCGGCTAATCGGCTTATCAGCTAATCAACAAATCAATAATTCGTTTATATTTGTGTGAATTGAAAGATAGAAACGAATAAATTTATAATATCATGACGAAAATAAAATTTGGAACAGATGGCTGGAGAGCCGTTATCGCGAAAGAATTTACGGTTGAAAATGTAGCACGCGTTTCTGCCGCTACTGCTGAATGGTTGAAAAAGCAAAAGGCAAACCCAAGTGTTGTAGTTGGGCACGATTGCCGTTTTGCAGGCGAACTGTTTGCAGAAACGGTAGCAAAAGTGCTTACCAACAGTGGAATTAAAGTATATCTTGCCAAAGGTTTCGTATCCACACCAATGATATCAATGGGTGCAGTTGAGAAAAAAGCAGATCTGGGTATCATAATTACTGCAAGTCACAATCCTCCCGAATACAATGGATTTAAATTAAAAGGCAGTTATGGCGGGCCGCTTATCCCTGAAAAGGTACAAGAAATTGAAGATATTATTCCTGAAAAAAATCCGGTGAATTTGGATGCTATTTTTGTGGATGATTTAGTGAAATCAGGCGCGGTGGAATACATGGATTTAGAAACCATGTATTGCGAAAAAGTAGAAGCAAATTTTGATTTGGATGCTATCCGAAATTCAGGTTTGGAGTTTGCCTACGACGCTATGTTTGGCGCTGGTCAGAATGTAATGCGTCGACTTTTTCCTGAAATTACTTTTTTACATTGTGAAAATAACCCTTCCTTCGAAGGACAAGCACCGGAGCCCATTCATAAAAATTTGACGGAGTTTAGCGAGATGATTAAAATGAGCGGCAACATCGATTGTGGCTTGGTTACAGATGGTGATGCGGATCGAATTGGACTCTATGACAACGAAGGGAATTTTGTGGATTCGCACCACATCATCTTACTACTGATTCACTACCTATACAAGTACAAAGGCATGAGAGGCAAGGTGTGTACAGCTTTCAGCACCACCGAAAAAATTAAGAATATGTGCGAGCATTACGGTTTGGAGCTGGAAGTTGTGAAAATTGGTTTCAAATGGATTTGTGGAATTATGATTAAAGAAGATGTTTTGTTGGGCGGGGAAGAAAGTGGAGGAATTGCCATTAAAGGCCACATCCCAGAACGAGATGGTGTTTGGATGGGATTGGTAATTTGGGAATTTATGGCTAAAACAAAAAAATCGCTGAAAGAATTAATTCAGGAAGTATACGATATTACCGGTACATTTTGGTTTGAACGCAGCGATTTACGCCTTAAAGAAGATTTAAAAAACAAAATTGTAATTGCTTGTAATGAGCATAAGTACAAACAGTTTGGTAAATACAAAGTGGTGCGCGAAGAAAATTTAGACGGATATAAATATTTTTTCAACGATAAAGAATGGATGATGATTCGCGCATCAGGCACTGAACCTGTATTACGCACCTATGCCGAAGCTGCCAATAAAGAAGATGCATTTGCAATTCTTAAAGCAACCGAGGAAACATTATTAGCCTAATTAAGAGCTACAAAGGTTCATCTATACAGGTGAACCTTTGTGCTTTCTTCATCACAATATCTTTTATAAAAGTGTAACTCATCTTTCAACACGTGCTGTTCTGTCAAAATGTGCTAAGGGTACCAAAGTATATGATAGCAGTTGCGTTATCTGCGCTTATACAGCTCAGTCCCAATAAAGCATTTTCACAAATTGATAGCGTATCCAACTCAAGTCAGGCAAAGTTGCTAAAACAAAAAAGGCTTGCACTGGTTGTTGGGAGCGAAGTGGCAATATATGGCGGTTTAATGATTGGATTAAATAGCTTATGGTATAAGGATTATCCAAAGTCGAGTTTTCATTTCTTTAACGACAACAAAGAGTGGTTGCAAATGGACAAGATTGGGCACGCCACCACAGCTTATTACGTTGGTAAATTGGGAATAGAAGTAATGGATTGGACGGGTATTAAGCACCGCAATGCTATTATTTTTGGAGGTAGTTTAGGTTCCATTTTTCTCACCACTATCGAAATTTTTGATGGCTATTCAAAAGAATGGGGCTTCTCAAAAGGTGATATCCTTGCAAATACCCTAGGGTCAGCCTTGGTAATAGGAGAGGAGTTGTTGTGGAATGAGCAACGTATTTGCATTAAATTTTCAAACACACCAAGTCCTTATGCCAAATACCGTCCAGCGGTTTTAGGTGCAAATTTTCAAGAACGTATTATTAAGGATTACAATGCGCAAACATATTGGTTGAGCTTTAATATTGGATCCTTTTTAAGCACTGAAAGTAAGTTTCCGAAGTGGCTGAATGTGGCTGTTGGTTATGGAGCAGATGGGATGCTCGGAGGAAACAATAATCCCGATTTTGATTCGAATGGTAATGCATTACCAGTTTTTAAGCGGCAACGCCAATATTACCTTTCAGCAGATATTGAACTCTCAAAAATAAAAACTAAATCTCCCTTTCTAAAAGCACTTTTTAAAACAATTGGCTTTATCAAATTCCCATCCCCTACGCTCGAATTAAATGAACACAGTGGGTTAAAATTTCGCCCTTTCTTTTTTTAAATGGAGAAATTATTTTTTATCAGCCTTTAAGCGCTCTTCTCTATTTGCTATATCCCAACCGGTAAAAAACGCCAGCTTAGCTGTAAACATAAGTTTCCCAAAGTTTATTTTATTCAGCGTATCGCTTGGTTTATGATAATCTTTATGGGTTCCGTTAAAATAAAATATAATTGGAATCCCTTTTTTGGCAAAGTTATAATGGTCGCTTCGGGTGTAATAATGATTGGGCTCATTATCAACATTGTATTTATAATCAATATCCATTTTCTGGTAAGTATTGTTCGCTTTCTCATTGATGCCCCGCAATTCACTACTTAGTTTATCATCACCGATTACATATACATAATTTGGAGTCTTTTCATGAGCTTCATCACACCTACCAATCATATCAATATTTAAATCCACTACAGTATTCTCAAGCGGATGAACAGGATGTTGAGAATAGTATTCAGAACCAAGTAATCCTTTTTCTTCACCCGAAAAGAAAATAAATAAAATACTTCGTCGGGGGCCCTTTCCAATTTTTTTTGCAAGTGAATATGCTTGCGCAATTTCAAGCAATCCAACTGTTCCCGAACCATCGTCGTCAGCACCCGGATAAATCACACCATCATGCATTCCTAAATGATCATAATGAGCGGAGTAAACAACGTACTCGCCTTTTTTGTCACTTCCTTCAATGATTCCGAGCACATTAGAAGACGTTCTTTTAATACTAACTTTGGTATATACAACTTTTGCTTTTACTTTTAGTTTAAGCCCTTTTGGCGAGGAACTTGAAGTAAGTTTTTTTTCAAATTTGTTATAATCCTTTCCTGCACTTTCAAATATTGAAACTGCCATATCTCTGGAAATGTAATATACATTACAATATTGACTGCGTTCGGAAGAGTCATTCTCAAAACGCATCGGACGATTTTTAATTCTAAAATTATTATCCACATCTTCCTTGGCGTTCTTCACAACAACCAACAACATTTTTACTCCATTATCAGTAGCAGCTTTCATTTTGCTTTCCCAGCGGTTGCTCCAAGCAGATGGGGTGCTGTTTCCACTGAGCAAATAAGTGCTATCGTTAATCTGTGGCTCTCCTTGATGAATCATTACTATACTTCCTTTTGCATCTAAATCCTTGTAATCATTATATTTTTCATCTTCAATTCCATAGCCACCAAAATAAATTTTATCTGTTTCAGTAGAATCGTTGCGATTAAAATTAAGGTAACTGTAAAAATCTTGGTAATGCACAAAATTTTTATTGTTTACTTGAAACACCGCACGTTTAACTGTATCTTCTTTTAAATTATAAGTTTGTACAAAAGTGTTATTTTCACCTGCAGGTTTTACTCCCATAAATTTAAGTTTAGCGCTTAGGTATTTTTCGGCTTCTTTTTGTCCGGGATATCCGGTCTCGCGACCTTCGTATTTAGCAGATGTTAGCTCCGTTAAATGCATTCTTAAATCTTTCCCGGTGATGGTTTTTGAAACATTAAATGCTGCGGTATCTATTGGTAATGGAGGATATAAAACATGCATCAAGCTATCCCAAGAGGCATGATAATCCCTGTAATATAAAGCCGAATCAAACTTCATAATGGCTGTATCTTGGGCTGCTGCACTAATGTATAAACAAACTAATATGCAAAGGGCACATATTTTTTTTAACATAAAGTAAATTGAATTAAGTATTAGAATTTTAATGTTATTTCAATCCCAAATAGGCAAGTATGTTTTTAGCTCCATCCTTGCCTTCCTGAACAGCATTCACTACTTCCTTTCCTCCATTAACACAGTCGCCACCGGCAAATACACCTTTAAGATTCGTTGCTGTAGTAGCTTCAATTTTAATTTTCCCACTCGAATTAGCTAAACCCGCAGTATTTACAAGTGTCTCAAATGGGATTTGTCCGGCCGCTTTTATTACCATATCTACCTCAAGGGTAATTGTTTCGTTTGTTGCAACGGGTGATTTTCTTCCACTTGCATCCGGTTCGCCCAATTTCATTTTAGTGCAAACCAAATGTTTCACTTTGCCATTTTCACTCACAATTTCTTTAGGCGATGCGAGCCAAATAAAACTGCAACCATCCAGTCGGGCAATATCCAATTCTTCTTGTGTACAAGGTTTTTCAGCTTCTGTGCGGCGATAAATCATGGTTACTTCTTTCGCTCCGAGTCGTTTTGATTGGGTAGCCGCATCAATTGCTGTCATCCCCATTCCAATAACGGCTACTTTATCACCTACGGGAGTTTTTGAATAATCTTGTGTACGCAGCTTATAAATAAATGAAATGGCATCTTCCACACCGGCTGCATCTTCTCCCGGAATTCCTAATTCACGCGCAACACCAACACCGATTCCCAAAAATACTGCGTCGTATTTTTTTTGTAACTCAGTCAATTCAATATCTTTTCCCAAAGCAGTAGAGTACTTGATGCTGATTCCTCCAAGCGAAAGTATGTAATCAACTTCTTCCTTACAAAACTCAGGTGTAACTTTATACGCAGCCACACCATAGGTCATTAAACCTCCACCCTTAGCCTCCTTTTCATAAATGGTAACATCCACTCCTTCGAGCGAAAGCGCATGAGCACAAGCTAATCCGGCAGGACCTGCTCCAATAACAGCCACTTTTTTACCATTGGAAACTTTGCGGCTGAATAATTTCCATTTTTGAGCAATTGCTTTTTCGGTTGAATAGCGTTGAAGTTTTGCAATGTGTATAGGCGTTTCATGTAGTAAATTATACACACAAGCACCTTCACATAACTTCTCCACCGGACAAACCTTACTGCATCCACCACCCATAATGTTCGAACTCAAAATCGTTTTTGCCGAGCCGCGTACATTATCAGTGGTTATTTGCTTTATAAATTGTGGAACATCTATGCTTGTAGGGCAAGATTTTGTGCAGGGTGCATCGTAACAAAACAAACAACGATTCGCTTCTATCAGCGCTCCTTCATCGGTTTCAAATGCAGGGTGCACATCCGAAAAGTTGTGCGCATATTCTACCTTGCTCAATCGATTTGCTTCAATCATTTCTTATGACTTTTTGGTTTAATAAATGCGATAATTTGAGACTACAATTCAACCAATTTACCATACGTCTCCGGTCTGCGGTCACGGAAAAACTGCCAGGTGGAACGCACAGTATCAATTAAATCCAAATCAAAATCTGCAATTAATAATTCATCCTTATCCTCGCTGGCACAGGCAAATATTTGTCCTCTCGGATCAACAAAATAAGAGGTACCATAAAATTTACCGAGATTCCATGGTTTTTCTGTACCCACTCTATTAATACATCCCATAAAATAACCATTTGCCGCAGCATGTGCAGGTTGCTCTAACTTCCATAAATATTGAGATAAACCTGCAACAGTTGCCGATGGATTATATACTATTTCTGCACCATTTAAACCCAAACACCTTGCTCCATCCGGAAAGTGACGGTCGTAACAAATGTATACCCCAACCTTAGCGTATTTGGTTTGAAAAACAGGATAGCCTAAATTTCCGGGTTTAAAAAAGAATTTTTCCCAAAAACCTGTGGTGTGGGGAATGTGATTTTTACGATATTTTCCAAGGTATGTACCATCTGCATCAATAACTGCAGCGGTATTATAGAGCACACCGGCTTGTTCCTTTTCATAAATGGGAACTATAATCACCATGTTGTATTTCTTAGCATAAGTGGCCATCAAATCAGTTGTAGGACCCGGTACACTTTCAGCCGATTCATACCAAGCTTTATCTTGACCAGGACAGAAATAGGGAGTATTAAATATTTCTTGCAAACACAAAATCTGAACACCTTTTTTTCCCGCTTCTTCAATCAGAGGAATGTGCTTTTGAACCATTGCATCTATAATTTCCTTTATAGTTCCTTCTCCTTCCGTTTTGGGCAAACTCATTTGAATGAGTCCTGATTTAATCATTCGTGGCATAGCTTTATTTTTTTAGTTTTTAAATGGACCTCTCTAAAATTGTTCGGTTAAAGATAATTTTTTTTGAATACAAAAGCGAAAACTTGTTTTTTTTAACGGTCTTGCAATTTATTATTAACTTCGATTGTCCTTAACCTGTCAATTTAACCCTATGAACAAGAAGTTGTTTTTTTTAATCTGTTTCTGCCTGGTAGTAAATTCTTTGTTTGCTCAAGGAATCGACAAACCCCGCTATCAAATTGTTACCCACCGCGCCGGTAGTTATTTAGGTACATTCAAATTAGAATTATTCCCTTTAATAGCGCCCAACCATACTCGAAATTTTGACAGCCTGGCTTTAGCTTTAGCTTTTGATAGTACTGCTTTTCACAGAGTTCTTCCAGGTTTTGTTATTCAGGGTGGTGATCCCAACTCAATTCATGGTCCAATATCCACTTGGGGTCAGGGAAATGTTAATCAACCAACCGTTAATGCTGAATTTAGTGCCGTGCAGCACTTGCGTGGTATTATTGGTGCTGCGCGGGATAACAACATAAATAGCGCTTCTTCTCAGTTTTATATTTGTGTAGCACCCGCCCCAAATTTAAATGGACAATATACTGTTTTTGGAAAGGTAACTGAAGGTATGAATATAGTCGATACCATTGTTAATTCACCAAAAGATTTGAATGATGTGCCGCTTCAAAAAATTGAAATGTTTGTTACCTATATTGGTGTAAATAATACAATACCGACTGCTCCATCCTTAATTTCACCTGCAAATAACAGTGTAAATGTGGGAAATACTCAAAATATTACTTGGTCAAGCAGCAATGATGCAATACTTTATACTGCCGAGTTTAGTGTAGATTCGCTATTTTCCATGGTGAATTATACCCGAATTGTTGGTGTAAACGCTACCGGTTTACCAAATGTATTAGGAAATACAAAATATTTTTGGCGTGTGAAAGCAAACAACGGCGGGCATGAAAGCGCTTATTCAAATGTTAGAGCATTCACTACTAAAGCTGCTCCACAATTAGTTTTGCCAATCAATTTGGATACAGGTATTGTGTTAAATCCTCTTTGTAAATGGACAAAAGTACCGGGAGCTACTACCTACTTGTTACAAATTGCAACCAATACAAGTTTCACTTCCGGGTCGCTTGCATACTATCAAGCAGGGATTACCGATACCATTAATCAAGCTACAGGTTTACTTCCAAACACAACATATTTTTGGCGCGTAAGGGGAAACCAAGGTACAAGTCAGGGACTTTCTTCTCAAATTTTTTCCTTTAAAACTGGCGTTAATTTAGGAATTCGAAATCCAAACGCCGGAACGGAAACAGTTTCATTAAAATCAGTTTTTCCAAATCCAATTCAAGAAGAATTTACTGCATCAATTGAGTCTAAATTAGCAGGTTCTGCATATATAAAGATACATGACGCTAGCGGAAAAGTAGTTTTAAGCGAAAAAAGAAATGCACTTTCCGGGCCTAACGATTTTAAAATTAATTCAAGCAAACTTTCAAAAGGTGTTTACTTTTTATCAATCGAAGTAAACAAGATTTTGCTTACTGAAAAAATTGAAATTGAATAATATCTTCTCATCTTTGTAATTGAATTTAGTATTAAACATGAATAATTTTATCCCTGAATCAAAAGTTTGGATTTACCAAGCCGATAGAGCGTTAACTGACCAAGAGGTAGTCTTAATTAAAAAGGATGCTGTCACATTTATTGATAACTGGACCGCACACGGAAAATTACTAAAATCTCAACTTGAAATATTCTACAATCGATTTTTAGTCTTATTTGTCGACGAATCGCAAGCAAATGCAAGTGGTTGCGGAATTGATAAATCCATTCATTTTTTTCAAAACATAGAAAAACAACTCAACATCAATTTGATGAATCGCCTTTTGGTTGCCTATAAAATAAATGATGAGGTTATAACTTGTTCCCTTTCCAACTTCGAAAAGAAAATTGAATTGGGTGAAATTACGCCTGAAACAATTGTGTTTAATAATTTGGTGAGCAATAAAGCTGATTTTGAAAGCAATTGGGAAATTCCATTAATAGATAGTTGGCACAGTAAGATGCTAGTTTAGCATAAAAAATCATCCTTTTATACTTCATTCATCGTTACCATTCGTTTAAAGTGCGTTATATCTTTGAACCATGGAAATAAACGACATTACCTTCAAAATTAGAGGAGCCATTTTTACAGTTCATAAGGAACTTGGTCCCGGCTTACTCGAAAGTGTTTACGAAGCTGCATTAGCTTATGAACTCGACAAATGCGGTTTGAGTTTTAGAACCCAAATCGGTGTACCTGTAATTTATAAGGGCGAAAATTTGGACATAGGCTTTCGCCTCGATATCATAGTGGAAGAAACCGTGATTATTGAATTAAAATCAGTAGAAGCGATTCATGGAGTTCATTACAAACAATTACTTACTTATTTAAGATTAGCAAAAAAACCGCTAGGAATATTAGTCAATTTTAATGTATCTAGCTTAGTAGATAAAGTAAGCCTCATTAGAGTCATTAACTAGTTATTCAAATCTCTGAAAAATCTGTGAAAATCCGCGAAATCTGTGAGAACCCTCCAATGCCGATTAATACCTCAAAACACACAAATTAATCCATTCTTAAAATTAAAGAGTACCAATCTTCTCCCCTTCAAAAGGCCAATTACCCTTATTTCTAGCAAATAATAAAAACAAAACTATTCCCGAAAGTATAACGCCAAAAGCCCCCGCAATATAAATCCATTCACTCGAAAAAAAGATAAATAACCACACTAAAATACCAATCAAAGCAGGCAATGGAAAAAACCACATTTTATAAGGCATTTCTACCTTTTTTCTTCTCAATAATATAACCCCAACAGATTGACTTACAAACTGAATTAAAATGCGCATTACGATAATGGCAGTTATAACTTCTTTTAATTTAAAGAGCAAACTAAAAACAAAAGCAACGGCAGCAAGAATGAGAAGCGAAACATGTGGAAAATTTTTGGTAGGATGCACTTTTGCAAAAACGGAAAAGTAATTACCATCCACCGCTGCAGCGTAAGGCACTCTGGAATAGCCCAGCATTACTGCAAAAAGCGAAGCCAATGCAATCCAGAGAATTAAGCCCGTTGCGACAAGTCCGGTAGTATGACCATATATTTTTTCGAAAAAAGTACTTACAATAAAAGGAGAGTCTTTTGCTTCTTGCCAGGGAATAACGCCCAAGACAGAAATTTGCATCAATAAATACAAAACACTTATTCCGGCAATGGAAATAAAAATGCTTCTGGGAATGTTACGTTCCGGTTCTTTTATCTCAGCTCCGAGATGACATACATTATAATATCCTAAAAAACTATACACCGTTTTAATACTTGCTTGCCCTAATCCGGCAAAAAAAAGTGTCGTGGTCCAATCTGCTCCACCCGAAAAATCAAATGCTTGCGCCGAATTAAAATGGGTGAATCCACTAAAAATTAACCAGGCAAATGTGAGTAAAACGCCTGCCCACAAAAGCACCGATATTTTTCCAACATCCGAAATATTTCGATAAAGCAATAAAGTTATCACAATAACTAAGGCACCTGAAACAGCTTTTTGCTGCCAAATATCCAAAGGCACTAAATAAGAAAAGTACTGCGAAAACCCAATGGCGCCGCTTGCAATCACCAAAGGTGCTTGAATAGTTGTTTGCCAGATATACAAAAAGGAGAATAAATTTCCCCATTTCTTTTCACCAAAAAGTTTTTTTAAAAACTGATAACTTCCACCCGCTTCGGGCCACTTGGCACCTAATTCTGCCCACACAAATCCATCTGCAAAAGCAAGAATGGCTCCCAAAAGCCACGCAAATAAACAGGTTGGACCATTCATTGCTCCGATTATAAAGGGCATAGTTACAAATGGCCCAATACCAACCATATCAATCATATTGATGGCTGTTGATTCTGTTAAACCAAGTGAACGTTTTAGTTTCGTACTCATACTTTAATATAGGGGTTCCAATCCCAAAATTTTAGCTGAGCTGAATTAATCTGAAAATGGGCGATTACCTGCTCAACGGCACTCTCTCGCACCACTAATAGTAAGTTTTTAATGTTGGCAGAAGGCTCCAGCAATCGCTTCAATACCTCCGAAAATCCTTGGTCTTTAAGTTCGAGCGGTCCAATTTCATCAATAATGAGTAGCTCCGGAGCACGCTTCATTGCTTCATGTAATTGCTCAATTGCCCAATCAAACGCAGTTTTCGAAAATTTGTACTTGCCAATTTCGAGGGTATTTATTTCGTTGGAATCGGCTTCCATTTTAAATTTTTCCTTTGATGCTATAGCATAAAAATAGCGCCGCCCGGCAATAACAGGGCTCAGTATTCCAGAACAGTTTGGATGTTCCTTACTATAATTTAAAAGATAAGTGGTTTTGCCACGCTGAATTTGCCCGCTAAGAATGTATATCTGCATTTTGTTTTGCAAGCAACATAAAAAAAGTAAATCGCACAAATGTACTAATTCGCTTGAAGCTCCGTTTGGTAGAAGTTCTTTGCCAGCACTGCTCACTAATGTATTTCATTTCCGGAATTAGTTTTAAAATACTATCCACTTCTTTCGAAAATTTACTTTGTTGTTTTGCGAGCCATTTTTGAAATAGCATCAATAAAATTGGCGCGACAATAAAATACCAAAGAAGCAAAAAAATGCTTGATCGTAAAATTAATTTAAATGCCTTACTTCCTAGAATAGGGGGCATTTTGCCAGGAAAAAATGTTTCATAAAGGGCAACAAATAGTAGTATAAAAAGTATCCAATAAATGGGTTTTGTAAAACGGTTTTTTGTGGTTTTTTTCAAAGGAAAAAGCGTCAATGTAGTTGGAACCTCAAATTTTTGGGTATTAAACTCGAAAGCAGATTGCGAAAAAAAATGAGGTAGTCTTCCCGAAAAAATCCCAACAAATATGCCGGCTATTAAATGCAGACCTAAGTAAACTGCAATAAGGTAAATACTATAGGAAATGGAACTAAGACCCATCATTTTATTAATGCTGTTTAAAAATTCATCCAGTGCCTTCCAAAAATCTACACCAAAAATTAAGGTTAAAATAATAAGTTTTTGAAAGGCCGATTGAAGCAAAGAGGCTATCCCCAAAAGTAAACACGACAAAGTAAAAGGCATTCCGCTTAAGAATAACAATTCACCCATTGCACCTTGCAAGAGTACTGCGAAATAAGCACTTACAGGGGTGTGTGGACTGAGTAATGCTTTAATTATTATTACCAAAAGGGTTGCTTTTATGATTTCTCCCTTGGAGGGACCTTGAAGGGCTATAGCCACCATGCATAAGACTGCAAATGACGATAAGATTAATCCGGCAAATGGAATGTGAAAGGCATGCAAGATACCCCCCAAAAATGCTTCACTAAATGCCCATAAGGCAGTTATCCTTAATCTTATATTGGTGGATGTTGTGGTCACTTTTCAGATTTATATGCTAACACCACTAATTTATCGCCCACATTAATCTTTCCTCCGGAATCGGTAAGTAAATTTTGTCCAAATAATACTTTATTCTTTTGGGTTCTATATTTACTGAGTGTTTTTAATGGCTCTTTACTTTGTGTTGCGTCTTCCTGATTAATTGTTGTAATGGCACATCGCCCGCATGGTTTTGCACCCACAAAGTTCACTTCGCCAATTTTAAATTTTAACCAAGTATCTTCATCAAAAGCTTCTCCTCCCTCAAAAACAAAATTTGGTCGAAAGCGGTTCATCGGAATTGTTTTTTCTAATTTGGAGTTTAAATTGTTTAATGATTCTTCTCCAATAATTAAATAAGGAAAGCCGTCTGAAAAGCTGGTTATTTCTTTATTATGGGCAAATTTTGTATCCACCTGACGATGTGTACTTTCGGGCATATATACTAATTTGCAATTCATGTTGAGGGTTAAATTCAACCATTTATCTGCCTCTTCATTCCAATGCAATGCCACGCATGTATCGTCCCAAACGGTCACAAGGAGTGATTCTCCATGCGTAATAGCGAATGGAATGAAAATTTTATTTTCAGGAAAATGCTTGTGAAACAATTCAAAACCATTGGTATCTAAACGCGTTCCAATCAAAGCCATGTTTGAATTTTCACGTTGTGTAATAAATTTATTTTGCTCATCTACAATCATCCAACGCCTGTCATATCTTAATCCTCGCTGCTCGGCTAATGCCGAAGTAAGAGCAATGCCGCCTAACGATTTAACCGGATAAATTGTAATTTGTGATAACCTAAGTTCTTTCATTTGTTTTCAAAATTACTATTCCTTGCTTACAATCGCACAGAAAAAAAATTAACTTTACAATTAAATAAATAGTGAATGATCTCCTTTATTCTAAATGATAAATTAATTTCTACACACTTGCCACCCGGTATGGTAATGTTAGATTTTATAAGGTATGAACAAAATTTAAAAGGAACTAAAATAGGGTGCCGTGAAGGCGATTGTGGAGCTTGTACCGTGCTTGTTGGCGCTTTCGAAAATGAAAAATTAGTCTATAAATCTATGACTTCTTGCCTTATGCCGCTTGGAAATGCACAAGGTAAACACATTGTTTCGGTAGAAGGTATTAACAGTAAAGAATTAACTCCTGTTCAGCAAGCAATTGTGAACGAAGGAGGAACCCAATGCGGATTTTGTACAGTTGGATTTGTAATGTCGTTGGTAGGTTTTTGCATGAGCGTAAAAACTCCGAATTATTCCAATGCTATAGCTGCTATAGATGGCAACATTTGCAGATGCACCGGATACAAATCCCTCGAAAGAGCCGCTGCCAGTATTGTAGCTCAAGTGGCTAACAGGAAGGAAGCCGACTTAATTCCTTGGCTCGTGGCGCAAAAATTTATTCCGGAATACTTCTTAACAATCGAAAAGCAGCTGAAAGAATTTAAAGCGCCTTCTGTGTCAAATGAAGTAAAAATTAAAGTGGGCGGCGGAACCGATTTGTATGTGCAAAAACACGAAAGCATGGTGCATGCCAATATTGATTTTGTTTTTGATAATCCGGTGTTGAATGGTATAAGAAAAGAAGCCAATATATTGCATTTGGGAGCATCTACAACTGTTGAAGATATTAGAGATAGTGCGCTGATGAAGCAGATTTTCCCTAATATAGGTAAGCATACAAAACTGATTTCATCAACACCTATACGAAATATGGCAAGCCTTGCCGGGAATTTCGTGAATGCCTCACCAATTGGGGATATGACAATTTTTTTCCTGGCTTTAAATGCATCACTAGTATTAAATAATCATGGAGTTAAGCGAACTATTTTATTGAAAGATTTTTATAAAGGCTATAAAACACTTGATAAAGCAGCTGATGAATATATCGAAGAAATTATGTTTGATTTGCCTTCTTCCACTTCGTTTTTTAATTTTGAAAAGGTAAGCAAGCGCACACATTTAGATATAGCCAGCGTTAACAGCGCAATGCTGCTTGAAGTTGTTGACGGCAAAATTTCAAAGGCAAATGTCTCTGCCGGTGGAGTTTTTGCATTTCCCAAATACCTGAATCAAACCTCTGAATTTTTAATTGGTAAAAATATTTCTGAAGAAGTAATTACGGATGCAGCCCAAATATTGCAAAATGAAATTGCGCCTATATCGGATGCCAGAGGTACGGCTGAATACAAAAGGTTGTTGGTACGTCAATTATTTTATGCTCATTTTATTCAACTTTTCCCTAACAGCATAAATGCTGAAAAACTGCTTTTAACTGCTGTGTAAATTTTCTACTCATTCTTTTACCAATGCTTGGTTAAAACAGGCTATGCTTTGCTAAAATCTGCTATATTTGCAGGCTTAAAATTTTCGGGATACAAGTATACGTAGTGAAGCATTGCATCTGCTTATTGGTTTAATTTGAATTAGGAAAAGAAACGCTGCAATACTCGCTCCTTTAATAAACAATTCGATGAAGGATTTTGCTCAATTAAAACGCAACTTAAAGAAGGATTTTTCAGGCTTAAAAAAAATTAAACTTTCGGTCTTAGGAGATAGTGCAACTCAATTTCTGGTGCAAGCATTGCGCGGAGATGGTTTTGATAAGGGTTTTGATATACAAGTGCACGAAGCCGATTTTAATCAAATCGAACGACAAGTATTTGATCCCAATTCTGAATTGTATGAATTTCAACCGGATATTGTGCTTATTTATTTATCATCGCACAAATTGCTTGGGAAGTACAATAAACTTAAACCTGAGCAACAAGCTACCTTAGCTAACTCCGAATTAGATTTGATTTCAAACATTAGCGCTACTTTATCGGAACAATTAAAAGCAAAAATTATACAGTTTAACTATACCGAAATTGACGATGCAGTGTTTGGTAATTATTCTACTAAACTCGAAGCCTCCTTTTTGTTTCAAATACGAAAATTAAATTTCGAATTAATGAACTATGCCGCACAAAACTCAAACTTGTTTTTGTGTGATATTTCATCCATCCAAAATGAAATTGGGAAAGCTGCCTTTTTTCAAAGTTCTGTGTATATCAACACCGAAATGGTGCTAAGTATTGATGCATTGCCACTTGTTGCTTCCAAAACAATTGATTTGATAGGCGCGTTAAATGGGAAATTTAAAAAGTGCATCATTCTCGATCTTGACAACACGACCTGGGGTGGTATTATAGGCGACGATGGTCTCGAAAATATTCAAGTTGGAAGCCTGGGAATTGGAAAAGCATTTTCTGAATTTCAATATTGGGTGAAGAAACTCAAAAACCGCGGTGTAATTATAGCAGTATGCAGTAAAAATACCGAATCGGTTGCCAAGGAACCTTTTGAAAAACACCCGGACATGGTTTTGCGTTTGGATGATATTTCGGTGTTTGTAGCCAATTGGGACAATAAAGCCGATAATATTCGCCACATTCAAAGCATTTTAAATATTGGATTTGATTCAATGGTTTTTGTGGATGATAATCCGTTTGAGCGAAATATTGTACGCGAAAATATACCCGAAATTTGTGTGCCTGAGCTTCCCGAAGATCCTGCCGAATACTTAAATTACTTATACACCTTAAACCTATTTGAAACTGTTTCTTTTTCGAACGAAGACCTCGAACGAACTAAATTGTATCAAGTGGAAGCGCAACGCAACAACATTCAAAAAAAGTTCACCAATGAGGATGATTTTTTAAAAAGTTTGGATATGCTTTCCGTTGTGGAATCATTCAACAAATTTAATACACCGCGTGTAGCACAACTTTCACAACGCTCTAATCAATTTAACCTTCGTACGGTTCGCTATGCTGAGGCTGATATTGAATTACTGGCGAATTCGAATGAACACGTTACCTTCGCATTTACATTGGAAGATAAATTTGGTGACAACGGTTTAATTTGTGTGATTATCCTGCAAAAGCAAAACAACCAAACGCTCTTTATTGATACGTGGTTTATGAGTTGCCGTGTGCTAAAACGCGGAATGGAAAATTTTGTGCTGGACACAATTGTTCAATATGCCAAGGAAAACAACTATGCTACACTGCTCGCCGAATACTTGCCTACTGCAAAAAACGAAATGGTAAAGGAGCATTATCCCAAGCTAAATTTTTCAGAAGTCGGAACACAATGGAAGCTAGATGTGAATGATTACGAGAATAAGATAACCTACATTAATAAAAAATAAAATGCAAAGAAGTGAAATGCTTGCCCAAGTAAATGGAATTTTTATTGATATTCTGGATAACGAAGAAATTGTTTTAACAGAGCAAACTGCCGCCAATGATGTGGAAGAATGGGATTCCTTAACACACATTCAATTGGTTGTAGCGGTTGAAAAGCAGTTTAAAATACGATTTACATCTAAAGAAATTCAAAGCTGGAACAATGTGGGAGATATGTTAACTTGCCTTCAAGAAAAAGGAATATGATTTTTAAAGAAGGCGATTCCTTTGCGGAGAAATTTGTCATAACACAAGAAATTTATGATAATTTCATTGCTGCTTTTAAAGACAAAAATCCACTGCACACTAATTCCGACTTTGCGGTGAATAAGGGATTTCAAAGTAAAGTGATGCATGGAAATATTTTGAATGGCTTTCTTTCGTATTTTATTGGTGAATGTCTTCCCACTAAAGACGTTATCATTCTTGCACAAGAGATTCAATTTAAAAATCCGGTGTACCTCAATGAGGAATTGCAATTCACAGCGCAAGTCAACGGAGTATTTGAGTCGGTGAAGGCAATTGAATTTAAATTTCAGTTTAAAAATTTAGCAGGCAAAATCGCGGCTAAAGGGAACATTCAAATAGGGATTTTAGAATGAATATATTAATCTCCGGAGGGGCCTCAGGCTTGGGCGCCGATATCACTAAAGTATTGGCGCAAGATAAATCGAATACGGTTTATTTTACATATAATTCCTCACAAGCTAAAGCACAGCAAATTGAAAATGAGTTTAGCAATACGAGTGCAATTGCTTGTAATTTTTCGGATGAAGCAGCTGTAAATGAACTCACCAAAAAAATGGCTGAACTCAATTTAGATGTCTTAATTCATAATGCTTACTCCGGTGAATACCTTAAATCACATTTTCATAAAATTGATACGAATGACTTTCTTGTCGATTTTAAAAACAACATCATACCAATAATCGAGCTCACAAAAGCAGCAATCCACATTTTCAGAAAAAGGAAAAGTGGAAAAATAATAAGCATTTTAACTTCTGCTTTAATTGGCGCACCGCCTATTGGTTCCGCAGTGTATGCTGCAAATAAGGCTTACCTCGAAAAATTAACTAAAGTTTGGGCAAATGAAAATGCAAAGTTCAACATCACGTCAAATTCTGTTTCGCCTTCCTTTATGGAAACGGCTTTAACACAAAATACCGACGAAAGGATATTGGAACAAATTCGAGAAAGTCATCCGCTTAAAAAAATCTTGACTACTCAAGAAGTTGCCGAAACTGTTCTTTATTTAGTAAATGCATCCAATCAAATTAATGGAATTGATATTGCCATAAATGCGGCTTCCAGCATTAAATAACACAAAATGCCTTTTAACTCCATTTCCTTCTTCGTTTTTTTTAGTGTATTATTTGCGGGTTACTGGTTTGTTGCAAATAGAAATGTAACAGCTCAAAATTTGCTTCTACTAGCCGCAAGCTATTTGTTTTATGCATGGACAGATTGGCATTTGCTTTCTTTTCTGCTAGTAATTTCTGTACTCAATTTCTATCTGGGAATCAAAATCGAAAATAGCAAAAGCGATTCCGCTAAGAGCGTTTTTCTTGCAATTGGCTTAATTCAAGGTATTGGCGGACTTTTATATTTTAAGTACTTCAACTTTTTTGTACAATCTTTTAATACGGTTTTAGATGCAATGCATTTAGCGCCGAATATTGGCACGCTTAAAATTGCAGTTCCGCTGGGCATAAGTTTTTTTACTTTTCGAACCATTAGTTATTTACTCGATATTCATAAGGGGAAATTATCTGCTTGCAAAAATCCGCTTGTGTTTTTGAATTACCTCGCTTTCTTTCCATGTATTCTTTCGGGTCCAATTGATAGAGCTAAATCATTTATACCGCAGCTCGAAACAAAAAGAACATTTAACTATCAAATGGCTACCACCGGCCTCAAACAAATTTTGTGGGGCATGTTTAAAAAGGTGGCTATTGCCGATACGTGTGGTGTTATATCAAATCAAATATTCGATCACTATTCCACCTTGCCATCCAATACTTTAATTTTGGGTGCAGTGATTTATGCCTTTCAACTGTATGCTGATTTCTCGGGATATTCCGATATGGCAATTGGATTTTCGCGCGTAATTGGATTTTCAGTTTCAAAGAATTTTGAATTCCCATTCTTTGCGCAAAACATTGCTGAGTTTTGGCGCAAATGGCACATTACACTCACTTCGTGGCTTACTGAATACGTTTTTACTCCGCTGAGTATTGCCTTTAGAGATTATGAAAAAGGAGGCTTAATCGCAGCTATTCTCATCAATTTTTTTATCATCGGATTGTGGCATGGTGCCAATTGGACCTATGTTTTATTTGGAGTACTGCACGGATGCTTTTACATTCCTTTAATTTTAAACGGCACCATAAATAAGCGTAAAAAAATTGCAAAGGATAGGAAGTTACCTACACTTAAGGAATTTGTAAATATGTTAGTTACCTTCTCTTTGGTGATGTTTTCATTCGTGCTTTTTAGAGCTGAATCCATCCCAAAAGCAGGCGAATATTTTGCCCGCATTTTTACGCAAGATTTTTTTACGACACACCACGGATTGGTAATCGATAAATTTATTTTACTCGTTTGTCCTATTTTTATTTTTATAATGCTACGCACCGAATGGCTGGGAAGAGACAGCGATTTTGGATTTGATCAATATTGCTCAAAGGCATCAAAAATAAAGCGATGGACGACGTATTATGTTCTTGCCATGCTTATTTTTTTAATGACTGGTCAAGGGCAAAAATTTATTTATGCTCAATTTTAATTGGATAAAGAAAGTTTCGGGAATGAAAAAATTTAGTTTGCAAGTACTTTTATTTTCTGCTCTTTTAGCCTTGTCAATCTTGGCGGTTTTTGCTGTGGCTGATGGAAAGAGCGATGAATTTTATGTGCGCTTTTCTTCACCCAAGCAGCAATCCTTGATTTTAGGCGCTTCCCGCGCAGCTCAGGGAATGAAACCAGCTGTGTTAAATGAAATATTTAAAGCGAACGGTATCAATACGCACTTGTTTAATTACTCTTTTACCTTAGCGCATTCACCTTATGGCCCAACTTACTTGGAGAGCATTAAAAAGAAAATTGATGTAAATGCTAAAAATGGAATTTTCATTGTGACCCTTGATCCTTGGTGTATTTCCAACGCAAAATCAAAAAACCCCAACGATGCTCTAAATTTTCCTGAAATTGAAAACCCGGTAGGAAAGACAATGTATGTGAATGCGAAACCCAATATTCCTTACCTCATTCAATCCTATAATTATCCCTATTTCTGTATCCTAAAAAATAAAATTATCCGTCCCGAATCTATTGTGGATAATGACGGCTGGCTCGATGTTGAAATACCAATGGATAGTGCAATTGTTGCCAAGCGATTGGAAGCAAAGGTTATCGATTACAATAAAAATGCATTGCCCTATTTTACATTTTCAATACTTCGTTACAACTATTTACGAAAAACTATTCAGTTCCTACAAACGCACGGAACGGTTTATTTGTTGCGGATTCCGGCCCAAGAAAAAATGATTGCTATCGAAGATCAATACATGCCTAATTTTGATGGCTTGATGCATTTGCTCGCTAAATCCGAAAAGGTAAGTTATTTAAATTACAAGGATACCGCCAGCTATCAATATACCGATGGCAATCACTTGTATAAAACATCGGCTGTGCAATTTTCAAAAAGTGTTGCCCAACAAATTGTAAAGGACCTGCACAATTAGCTGCGTGCATTCCTTAATAATTCACATTATCTTCCTGATTTTGATTAATATTTCTAATTTTAGTCACATAAAAATTAATGGATGAGAAACATTGATTCTTTTACACATACGCGTGGCGAATCTATTTATGTGGATGATATTCCTTTGCTGCAAGGGACTTTGTTTGCGCATGCATTTGATTCAAACATTGCGCACGGTAAAATTTTAAAGCTGGATACTGCTGAAGCGGAGAAATTGACTGGCGTAGTTCGTGTTTTTACATTCAAAGATATTCCCGGCGAAAATCAAATTGGTGGAATTATTCCCGATGAAGAATTGCTGGCCGAACACGAAGTGCATTTTTGCGGTATGCCCATTGCCTTGGTAGTGGCCGAAAGTGATGAAATAGCGAAAGCAGCACTCAAATTAATTAAAGTCGATTTTCAAAAGCTCACTCCAATTGTAGATCCGCGCGAAGCTGCAAAACAAAATAAACTCATCATTCCTCCTCGAACTTTTCAAAAAGGTGATACAGCAGCAAACTGGGAAAAGTGTGATCATATTTTTGAAGGGATTGCCGAATCCGGTGGACAAGAACATTTGTATATCGAAACACAAGGCGCTTATGCCATCCCTTTAGAAAATGGTAACATCAAAATTGTATCTTCTACTCAAGGCCCAACAGCTGTGCAGCGCACGGTTGCCAGAGTATTGGGACTTGGCATGCACAAAATTGAAGTGGATGTTACCCGACTCGGCGGAGGTTTTGGAGGCAAGGAAGATCAAGCTACGACTTGGGCAATTATGGCAGCACTCGCTACCTATCACTTAAAACGTCCGGTTAAATGTATCCTCGACCGAATGGCCGATATGCGCATGACTGGTAAACGTCACCCTTACAGTTCTGATTTTAAATTGGGACTATCAAAGGATTTAAAAATTCTTGCTTACGAAGCAACATTTTATCAAGATGCCGGTGCTGCTGCCGATTTATCGCCTGCTGTAATGGAGCGCACTTTGTTTCATGCGAATAATACTTACAACATTCCAAATGCTAAAGTAATAGCATTTAGCTGTAAAACAAATGTTCCACCCAATACCGCGTTTAGAGGTTTTGGTGGCCCTCAAGGGATGTTTGTTATTGAAGCGGCAATAGCAAAAGCAGCCGAAGAATTGGGTTTAAGCGCTAGCGAAATTCAGAAAAAAAATCTATTGAACGAAGGAGATGAATTTCATTACGGTCAAATTACAAAGGGCTGCGAAGCGCATCATTGCTGGCAAACCGCTGATGATTTATTTAATACAAAAAAGCTAAGGGAAGAAATAGAAGCATTCAACATTCAAAATAAATTCACCAAAAAGGGCTTTGCAATTATGCCCATTTGTTTTGGAATATCGTTTACCAAAACCTTAATGAATCAAGCACGTGCATTAGTGCATGTGTATACCGATGGAAGTGTGGGTGTTAGCACCGGCGCAGTGGAAATGGGTCAGGGGGTTAATACTAAAATGCTTCAAGTGGCTGCCCATGTATTTTCAATTTCTCCTTCAAAAATTAAAGTGGAAAGTACCAATACCACACGTGTAGCAAATACTTCGCCTTCTGCTGCAAGCGCAACAGCCGACCTAAATGGAAAGGCTACTGAGATGGCATGCAAAGCAATTTTAATGCGCCTAAAACAGAGAGCTGCACTTGAGTTAAAAGCAGATATAAAATCCATTGAATTAAAAGATGAGTGGGTTTTTGTTAACGGAATTCAGAGCGAGTGGTCTTGGAACAAACTGGTAATGGCTTGTTTTTTAAACCGCGAAAGTTTGTCCGAAAGTGCACATTACGCCACACCCGAAATTCATTTCGATGCAACTAAAGAAAAAGGGCATCCCTTTGCCTATCATGTGTATGGCACTTCCTTGTTTACTGTAACAGTGGATTGTTTGCGCGGCACCTACGAATTCGATTCCGTAAAAGTGGTGCACGATTATGGGCAAAGTATGAATCCCATTATTGATAAAGGGCAAATTGAAGGTGGCCTCGTTCAAGGTATTGGTTGGATGACTTTAGAGGAATTAATTTATAATAGCGAGGGCAAGCTGATGAGCAATGCGCTCAGTACTTATAAAGTTCCGGATATCTATTCGGTTCCAAAAGAAATTACCATTCACCCTTTGGAAACGCAAGGAAGCGAGCGCGCCATTTTTAATTCTAAAGCAGTAGGTGAACCCCCTTTGATGTATGGAATTGGGGCCTACTTTGCTATTCGCAACGCAGTGCTAGCTTTTAATCCTTCTGCTAAAATTTCATTTAGTGCACCTTTCACTCCCGAAAAAGTGTTGATGAATTTGTATCAAAAGCCTGAATAAATCGAGGAGACTGCATTAAACTTTTTACAATCTTTTGTGTCATATTAGAAAAACTTTATGAAAAAGATTCTGATTTACTTTGTCATCCTAAATTTTTGTGCAGTAAATTCAAAAGCACAATCAAGCTACTTCCCACCGCTTCTGGGGAATACTTGGGATACCATTTCACCGCTATCTTTGGGTTGGTGCCCGGATAAAATTGATTCTCTCGAAAATTACTTGGCACAAAAAAATACGAAAGCATTTATCGTATTAAAGCAAGGAAAAATTGCCCTAGAAAAATACTTTGGAACATTTACGCAAGATAGCCTTTGGTATTGGGCTTCAGCAAGCAAAAGTCTTACAGGTTTTTTAACCGGCATTGCGCAAGAAGAAAATTTATTATCCATTGAAGATACAGTCTCCCGATTTCTCGGAACAGGTTGGACAGTCTGCCCTCCACAAAAAGAACGCTTAATAAAAATTAAACATCAATTAAGTATGACAAGTGGTTTAGACGATGGAGTGCCGGATGATTTTTGTATTGTGGATACCTGTCTAACGTATTTAGCCGATGCCGGCACACGCTGGGCATACCACAATGCACCTTACCATTTGCTGGAAGATGTAATTGCAAATGCAAGCGGCAATAGCTATAATGCCTTTACCACAAGCCGCATTAAATCTAAAATTGGCATGCAAGGTCTGTGGTACGATTATATTTTTTACAGTCGTCTCCGTGATATGGCACGCTTTGGATTATTAATCCAGAACAAAGGAATTTGGAATGCTGATACCTTATTGCACGATACAAGTTATTTTCAAAGCATGTTAAACAGCTCACAAAATTTAAATCTGGCGTATGGATATTTATGGTGGTTGAATGGCAAAAGTTCTTTTATGCTGCCACAATCACAATTTGTTTTTCAATCCACCTTAATTCCCAATGCTCCGGCAGATGCAGTTGCAGCGCTTGGTAAAAATGACCAAAAAATATATGTTGTTCCAAGTCTCGATTTGGTAGTGGTTCGAATGGGTAACTCTTCTGGGATTCCGGTTTATGCGCTTTCTAATTTTGATAATGAAGTGTGGGCTAAATTGAATGATGTATTTTGCGGAAGCACAGTTTCTATTGAAAAAAATAACTTACAAACGAGCATAAATATTTTTCCAAATCCTGCTCAAGATGAAATTCAAGTTTTTTTTAGTACACCTTATGCCAAAGAAATACCTTGCAAGCTATTTAATTCAATGGGAACAATGGTGCGTGAAGCGAATTTAACAACAAGTGGTCAAAAGCTCTGGATAGCTGATCTTCCCGATGGGATTTATGTAATAAAAATTGCCGACTTAAGTCAAAAAATAATCATTCAAAGGTAGGGGCATTTGGGCTTTTTCACCTAAACGATTAGAATCAATCTTGTGATTCAGAATGGGGCACGAAGGTCCGATTAATTAAAGCGAATCAATTATTCATTCTCAAACTTCTGCTTTTCGCTTAGTTTGTTGCATATTTGCAAGCTTAAAATTTAAGGTGCGGGGCTAGTTATTAGCCACTTATCAAGCACTCACGCAAATGCACTATGGAAAAGGAATTTCTGATATTTTCACTCAAAAACGGTATACGAATTATACATAAGCAAACTTCCGATGATGTAGCCCATTGTGGAATTATTATTAATGCCGGCTCGCGCGATGAAAGCGAGCACGAACAAGGCATTGCGCACCTCATTGAACATGTTCTTTTTAAAGGAACAAAAAAGCGTAAAGCATTTCATATCCTCAATCGTATTGATTCTGTGGGCGGCGAATTAAATGCTTATACAACAAAAGAAGAAACCTGCATTTATGCGTCTTTTCTTACGCGTTATTTTGAACGCGCAGTGGAATTAATTGCCGACATTACTTTTCAATCAACCTTTCCCGATAAGGAAATTATAAAGGAAAAAGCAGTAATCGAGGATGAAATCAATTCCTATCTCGATAATCCTTCCGAGCAAATTTTTGATGATTTTGATGAGCAAATTTTTTCCAATCACTCGCTTGGAAAAAATATTTTAGGTACTCCGGATAGCTTAAAAAAAATAAAGCGTAAAGACATACTTAATTTTGTTCAACGCAATTATACAAGCAATCAAATTGTATTCAGTTCAATCGGAAATATTCCTGAAGCTCTTTTAAAACGCATCATGGAAAAGCACCTGGGTTCAGTTAAGCTCAAAACATCTGACCAAAAAAGAAAAGCATTCAAAACATATAAACCACGTGAGGTGGAAACAAAAAAGGATACCAATCAATCGCACTGCATCATTGGAAGTTTGGCCTATGGCGTAAATCATAAGGATAGAACGAGTCTCGTGCTGTTGAATAATTTATTAGGCGGCCCCGCCATGAACAGCCGCTTAAACCTGGCTATCCGCGAAAAGTATGGATTTACCTATAACCTCGAATCCAATTATGCCATTTTCACCGATACAGGATTATTTAGTGTATACATGGGAACAGATACAAAGCACATTGAGCGCTGCGTACAATTAGTGCACAAGGAATTGGATTTACTTAAAACCAAACGCATGGGAAGTCAACAATTGCAAATTGCAAAACAGCAGCTCATCGGCAATATAGCACTGGCACAAGAAAGTAAAGTAAATTTGATGCTTTCTCTTGGGAAAAGTATTTTGCTTTTTAATAAAGTAGACAAGTTAAGCGATATTTATAAAAAAATAGAAAGCATTACTCCAGAAAAGATTTTGGCAATTGCGAATCAGGTATTTGAAAAGAAGCAACTGAGTCGATTAACCTATTTATCAAAATAATTCAAGAAGAAGCGCTTCAATCATTGGTTTGCAGAGGTTTTGAATTATGAAATTAAATTAGCGATATGGAATTTATAGATGAAAAACTGGCTGCATATGTTGAAGCACATACGCAAGATGAATCGGAAATTTTAAAGAAAATAAATCGGGACACACATTTAAAAGTGATGATGCCTCGCATGTTGAGCGGTCACTTGCAAGGACAAGTATTGAGCATGTTTAGTTCAATGATTCAGCCAAGTTGTGTGCTCGAAATAGGCACGTATACAGGTTATTCCGCAATTTGTTTAGCAGGTGGCTTAAAGCCGGATGGAAAATTAATTACGCTCGATATAAACGCCGAATTAGAAGAACGAGTGCGCGGATATTTCGAATCGGCCGCACTTACTTCATGCATTGATTACCGCATTGGAAACGCCATGGAAATTATTCCAACACTTTCTGAAACCTTTGATTTGGTTTTTATTGATGCCGATAAAAATAACTACTCCAATTATTTCGATTTGGTGATTGATAAAGTGAAAAGCGGTGGATACATTTTAGCAGACAATGTACTTTGGAGTGGCAAAGTTTTACTCCCTTCCGGGGAAATGGATAAGGATACAAGACTAATTGATGCTTTTAATAGAAAAGTGCACAAAGATGACCGTGTGCAAAATGTACTTTTGCCCATTCGCGATGGCTTGATGCTGATGCGGAAATTGTAAATGTAGTTACGCTATTTCATTAAATTGATAATTAATAGCATTAATGCCTTCGCTATTTTGTGTCCTTAATAAATCCGCTTATAATTGAAATTTCCCTAACTATTCAAAAGATAAAATGGGGTCAAAAAATCAGCGATGATCGCAATAATCCGTGTAATCCGCGTTCTATATTTACTTATCTTTTTAATTGCACTATTTATTAAACAAAATCTTAGTTAAATACTGTACTTTCTGAATATATTTACACCTCAATTAATACAATTTATGGACATAGAATTTAACCGCAACGAAGATGTAATGAAGCGCCTCATTGTAGATATGGAGCGACGATTAGAAAAAATTCATCAAGGTGGAGGACCCAAAAAAATTGATTCAGAACATGCAAAAGGCAAACTTACGGCCCGTGAACGAATTGCACTTTTAATTGATAAGGATTCAAAAACAATCGAACTTGGAGCTTTCGCCGGCGATGGAATGTATGCTGAGCATGGCGGCTGTCCGGGTGGGGGTGTAGTAATAGTTATCGGATATGTGAGCAAAAGGCAATGTATTATTGTTGCCAACGATGCTACTGTAAAAGCCGGTGCTTGGTTTCCAATTACCGCAAAAAAGAATTTGCGTGCCCAAGAAATCGCCATGGAAAATCGATTGCCTATCATTTACTTGGTTGATAGTGCCGGGGTATACCTTCCATTGCAAGATGAAATTTTTCCGGATAAAGAACATTTTGGAAGAATTTTTAGAAACAATGCAATTATGTCTTCTATGGGAATAGTGCAGGTTTCGGCAATTATGGGCAGTTGTGTAGCAGGTGGCGCTTATCTTCCGATTATGAGCGACGAAGCTTTAATTGTAAATAAAACAGGCTCCATATTTTTGGCAGGTTCTTATTTGGTGAAAGCCGCCATTGGCGAAGATATTGATAACGAAACTTTAGGCGGTGCAACCACACATTGCGAAATATCGGGGGTTACCGATTATAAATCAGAAAATGATCAAGAGTGCTTAAAATCCATTCGTGCCATTTTTGATAAGATGGGTGATTATGAAAAGGCCGGATTTAGCCGCGAAACTCCCGCTCTTCCTAAAAAGGATGAAAAGGAAATCCTCGGTATTTTTCCTGAAACACGCGATAAGCAGTACGATGTACGCGACATTCTCGATCGCATTTTAGATAATTCCGAATTCGAAGAATACAAAGAATTGTACGGAAAAAGCATTTTGTGTGGACTAGGCCGAATTGATGGTTGGGCAGTTGGAATTGTTGCCAATCAACGAAAAGTCGTGAAATCCAAAAAAGGCGAAATGCAATTCGGTGGGGTAATTTATTCCGATAGCGCCGATAAAGCTGCGCGATTCATTATGAATTGCAACCAGAAGAAAATTCCTTTGGTGTTTTTACAAGATGTTACCGGATTCATGGTGGGCTCGCGTTCGGAACAAGGCGGTATTATTAAGGATGGGGCAAAACTTGTAAATGCAATGAGCAATTCGGTTGTTCCCAAATTTACCGTTGTAACGGGAAATTCATACGGCGCCGGAAATTATGCCATGTGCGGAAAAGCTTACGATCCAAGATTAATTGTGGGTTGGCCAACGGCACAAGTAGCTGTAATGGGCGGTGCGCAAGCTGCCAAAGTATTGTTGCAAATTCAAGTTGCCTCACTTAAATCGCAAGGCAAAAAAGAAATAACTCCCGAAGAAGAAAAAGAATTACTCGATAAAATCACAGAACGATACACCGCTCAAACTTCGCCCTACTACGCTGCTTCCCGCTTGTGGTTGGATGCAATCATTCATCCCCTTGATACACGCAAATGGATTTCAATGGGAATAGAAATGGCGAATCATGCACCTATAACCAAAGCATATAACGTTGGGGTTATTCAAACCTAATTGGCGTATCGCTTTAAAAAAGGCGAGTTGAAAAAAGTGCTTTTTTATTTGATTGTGGGATGAATGATTGAATAACAATTAATTCAACTTCCATTTTGCAGCCAATTCAGCATTAAATCCATCTTTATCTTTTGGATTAGGATTTCCTTTTCCGCTTACAATTAAATTGTAAAGACTGTTTTTGATGTAACCACTCCATGCATCGTTGCACACTTTGTAACATTCGTATTCCGGCACCAATCCTTCGTGTGTAAAAGTTAATTTTGTTTTGCCGGCTTCCTCCGTTAGTTCAAAAACTAAATGCGTATTAACCCATTCACTCTTGTCTTTCACAAAATTAAATTCGTTTTCCAGCACTTGATACACAATTCTTTTTTCGGGAATAACTTCAATTAACTTTATTTTGCAGAGGTGTATGTCTTTATAATGATAAAAAAATGACTCATTCAATTTGTCCGTAGGGCCTTCAATTTCTTCCGACCACCAAACGCGAAAATCCAATATTGATTTGAATGCTTTAGAAGGGCTTTGGTCAACTATAATGCTTGCTGTAAAACTTTTATTTTGGATCATTTGTGTATTAAAATTAGTTGAATCAGATATATTTTTGAGCTGTGAATTTCGTAGTGATTTATTTTTGCAACTTGAAACAACTAGTCCTCCAAGGACCAGCAATAAAAACTTTTTTTTCATTTAGAAGAAATAAATTTTTCGCGAATAGCTTAACTCTTTGCCGGCACTTTATCTGCGCTAAGCAAAGGCAACAATTTTTGCTGTATATACATGGTCCAAGCCGGAGCACAGGAATCAAAACATTCTATTTCCGGTGTCAAGCCTTGATGCGTAAATGTAACTTGCGTTTTATTTCCTTGTTGTTCGAGCTCAAATATTAATTTGCTACATGTCCATTCATCTGTTTTTTTTAAAAAGTTTAGCTTACTTTCAGTAACGAGCCAAGCAATTTTTTTATTCGCCTCAAGTTCTATTAATTTTTGCTTGCTGTAGTGCATTCCATCTCCTGCACGAAAACTAAACTCTTCAAGCAATTTTTCGGAATCTCCGTTAAATTCTTCTCCAAATAATCCCGACCACCATAATCGCACATTCTTCACTACATTAAATACTTCTTCTGGAGATTTATCGACTAAAATTATTAGTGTAAAATTATTTGCGCTCATTATTTCTTGATTTTTAAATTCAATTCCTTTAATGTCTTCATTGAGTTGCAGCATTAGTTCCCGATGGTTGAACGCTTGCCCATTTACTTTTGATGGATACAAAATTAGCTTCTATAAACAGTATTTAAGGGGTGTAAAATAGACATTGCAATGGGTTGATTTAGACAAGCTCGATTGTTAGATTTGTAAAAAAAATGAAATGAAACACCTAACTATTCTTGTTCCAAATGGCAATGGAAATAACCTCAGCAGCATTGTTGGAACATACAAATTGTTTACAAAGGCAAATGAATTTTTTGTTAAAAATGGAAAAAAGCCCGTATTCGCCATTCAACTGGTTGGTAGCGCCAAAAAGGTGGACTATTACGATGGATTATTTTCGGTAAAACCACATGTAAATATCGCTTCAGTCAAGCACACTGACCTAATTTTTATTCCATCCCTAAATCATAATTATCAAAAATCTATCAAGGAAAATAAGCAAAGTATCGACTGGATTCAGCATCAATATAAAAATGGAGCCGAAATCGCATCCATTTGCACCGGTGCATTTTTGCTTGCCGCTAGTGGGATACTTGATGGAAAGACTTGTTCCACACATTGGTCGGCTGCCGAAAATTTTAAAACGCAATTTCCTAAAGTATTCCTCCAACCCGATAAATTAATTACCGACGAAAATGGAATATACACCAATGGAGGTGCCTACTCTTTTTTGAATTTATTGATTTACCTCATCGAAAAATATTACGACCGTTCCACCGCTATTTTTTGTGCTAAAGTTTTTCAAATCGAAATGGATCGAAACAGCCAATCAGCCTTTTCGATTTTTACCGGCCAAAAGCAACATGAGGATGAAATGGTAATTAAGGCTCAAGGTTTTATTGAAAGCCGCCTGCACGAAAAAATAAGCATGGAAGATTTAGCTGCAAAATTTTTTGTAGGCAGAAGAAACTTCGACCGCCGATTTATAAAAGCAACAGGTAATACTCCTTTGGAATATGCCCAACGCGTAAAAATGGAAGCGGCTAAAAAGGCATTTGAAAACAGCCGCAAAACCATTAACGAGGTAATGTTTGAGGTGGGATATGCCGATGTTAAAGCTTTTCGAGAAGTGTTCCGGAAGATTACCGGCATGTCACCGCTGGACTATAAAGCAAAGTATAATAAGGAATCAGCCTTGAATAAATAGCTAGAATAGTTGTTCAAATTTTTGAATAAGTTTTTAAAAATCCAACTTGAGTTGCCAGTATATTTGAGCTAAAATTTTATTTCAAATGGCCGAACTACTTGAGAATATCAACAAAGTGAAAATATTTCACGAAGTATTTAAAATATCCTACCACAGCGAACCTACAGCCACAATTAGCGAACAAGATTACATGTTGCGTTATAATTTAATGAAGGAAGAGAATGAGGAATACCTTGAAGCCTGCAAAAAGGGCGATTTAACTGAAATTGCCGACGCACTTGGCGATAAAATGTACATCCTATTTGGAACCATCATTAAACATGGATTGCACTTTAAGATTGAAGAAATATTTGATGAAATACAACGCAGCAATATGAGTAAATTGGATGAAAATGGCGAGCCTATCTACCGGGAAGATGGAAAAATTCTGAAAAGCAAACTCTATTTCCGACCCGATATTAAGAGCATTTTAGAGAAGTAAGTACCAACAATAATAAATTCCATAGGTAAAAGATTAATTTTTACATTTGCCCTCCCAAATTTTCAATAGGAGAGGTGTCAGAGTGGCCGAACGTGCAAGCTTGGAAAGTTTGTGTACCGCAAGGTACCGCGGGTTCGAATCCCGCCCTCTCCGCAAATGAATCAACTAAGTCCGCTTTTCGCGGATTTTTGATTTTTGAAAAGATGTAAAGCTTGCTTTTAAATCTTTTCGGAAATTAAAAATAGTGCGTAGCACCTTAGTGGATTTTGACTATCGGAGACAGGAGAACACGTTCGTAATCCCGCCCTCTCCGCAAATCAAAAAAATCCCGCTTGACGGGATTTTTTAATTTAATAAAAGTGCAGTACTATTTATTTGCCAAAAGAATTACTGAAGCGAGACCGAATGCTTTGCAAGCGCATTTTTTTTCATCCAAAAAAGTAAGCCTGCCACCAAACAAAAACTCATAACCACCCATAGCAAAGCATCCGATGTACTTCCAATGGTTTCGACGTTTGCTGAGATTTTTCCTCTTTGCTCAAAATATGATACAATAACAGCTGTACCATTGTTCACAAAATGCCCCAAAATGGGTATCCATAGTGAGCCTGTCCAAACTACTGTATAGCCAAGCAAAACACCCAATAGCATGCGAGGAAAAAATCCATAGAACTGCAAATGCATCGCACTAAAAAAAATAGCCGAAATCCAAATTCCTAAATGTTTGTTTTTGGTTAACTCACTAAAAATAGTTTGAAGCGCACCTCTAAATAACAACTCTTCGCCAATAGCAGGAATGATCGCAATCATTATCAAGTTAAGTACCAATACTGAAATTGAGGGCATAACCAAAAATGACTTGGTAAGTTGTTCTGCCTCACTTTCCATGGTTTTCATCCAAGTTTCAACACCTACTAACGCCGATGGTAATTTCAATTGTCCATTTAGCTCACCCAACCAATTTATCGCCGGCAATGCGCTAATCATAATAAGCACCATTAGTAGTGCCGACAGTGCACTGAAGTTGAATTTTAACTTCAAATAATTCACCACTTCACGATGATAGATGAGCGAGAAAATCAATGGTGGAATTACAAACAGGCCTAGCGATTGCATCACTTGCATAAATTTCATAAAGGCTACAACGTGCGGATCATTCGTTTGAGAAAATAAGCTAGGATTGTTCAATGCATGAATGCCAAAAAGCGGCTGGGCCAATAAGAGCGGGATAAACGAAAATACAGCAACCGACAAAAGCGCAATGCCTATCAAAATCAGTAATTGCGAGAAAGGATTACGGTTACCTAATACTATTGAATTATCCATAAAAATAAAGCTGTAAATTTGCACCCCAAAATTAGAATTTAAATTGATACGCATCGGCAACATACAATTAGGTGAATTCCCGCTTTTGCTTGCTCCCATGGAGGATGTGAGCGATCCACCCTTTCGTGCTGTGTGCAAGGATAATGGTGCGGATTTAATGTACACGGAGTTTATTTCTAGTGAAGGATTAATTCGTGATGCCGCAAAAAGCGTTAAAAAATTGGATATCTTCGATTACGAGCAACCCATTGGAATTCAGATTTTCGGCAGCGATATTGATTCCATGCGCGAATCTGCAATTATCAGCACCAAAGCCAACCCCGATTTAATTGATATTAATTACGGTTGCCCGGTAAAAAATGTGGCCTGCCGAGGTGCGGGAGCAGCACTCTTACGCGATATCCCTAAAATGGTGGCAATGACCTCCGAAATCGTAAAAGCTACGCATTTGCCGGTAACTGTAAAAACACGCTTAGGTTGGGACGAATCCACAAAAAATGTGGGAGAGGTAGCTGAACGATTGCAAGACATTGGTATTAAAGCGCTCACTGTGCATGGCCGCACGCGCGTGCAAATGTATAAGGGAGAAGCCGACTGGACCTTAATCCGCGAAATCAAAAATAATCCAAGAATAAACATTCCGATTTTTGGAAACGGTGATGTGGATAGTCCTGAAAAAGCCAAGTTGATGCGCGATACCTTTGGGGTAGATGGTATTATGATTGGCCGTGCTTCAATTGGCTATCCTTGGATTTTTAATGAGATAAAGCACTTTTTTAAAACCGGAACGCACCTTCCGAAGCCGGATATTGCTGAACGTGTAGCTGTATGCAAACGTCACCTCGATTTTAGCATCAAATGGAAAGGCCCAATTTTGGGTGTGGTAGAAATGCGCCGGCACTACACAAATTATTTCAAAGGGTTAGATCATTTTAAAGAATTTCGGATGAGACTCGTTACAAGCAACGACATTCCCGTAATTTATGCAACACTGGATGAAATAACCGACCATTACACGTCTGCCGAAGTGGCGGCATAAGCAGTATTAGCAAGAATATTTTAATTCCGACTCATTTTTTTAGTATTGTCACAATTCATAACTAGAATTGAATTTCAGTTTACAATCAGTGTTTTTTTCAAGAGTTCAATTTGCTTCATTAACTTGTTAATTTTGCTTTCACTTAGGTGGATGCTGGGTCTTTAAAGTTGATTACATCCGTTTTTTTGATTTCATTTACTACATTTAGTTTTTAATTAATTGGATGCCATATAAATCATACTACAAAGGCAAGACTATCCTGATAACCGGAGGAGCAGGGGCAATTGGAAGAAATCTGGCAGAAACGTTGAGCTTGCTTCATGCAAAAAAAGTAATACTGCTTGATAATCTTTCTTCAGCTTATTCTTGGAATATTCCAAATAAACAAAATATACTTTTTGTAAAAGGAGATATTCGCAACGACGATGATTTAAAACGAGTCTTTCATCACAAACCAACTATAGTGTTTCATTTGGCTGCTTTTTTTGCAAATCAAAACTCGGTTGATTATCCATTGCGCAGTGATGAAGTAAATAGCAATGGAATAGTAAGGCTTTTGGAATACTGCATACTTGTTGGAAATATTGAGCGTTTTGTTTACACCAATTCTGAAGGAGGGGCTTATGGAAACAATTGTAAACTACCTTATAAAGAAAATGAAATTTCGTACAATTTAGGCTCTCCCTACTATGTTTCGAAAATGGCAGGTGAAGCATACTGTAATTTCTATCATTCCTATTATGCCTTGCCGGTGAGCATCGTGCGCTTATTTAATTCCTATGGACCAGGCGAGGTTCCCGGTCAATACCGAAATGTAATTCCCAATTTTATTTATTGGGCTATGAAAAAGCAAGCGCTGCCATTAACCGGAAATAAAAATATTGCACGTGATTTTGTGTATGTTGAGGATACAGTAAAAGGCATTTTGAGCGCCGGTTTTTTCACCGAAGCAATTGGAATTCCCATTAATATTGCAACCGGCATAGCAACTAATATTTATGAACTGGCCGATTTAATAAATACAAAAACAAATAATCCGGCCGGTGTAACTATTCTCAATCAACGGAAATGGGATAGTCGCGAAAAAATTGTGGGAAGCAATGAAAGATGCAAGGAAATATTAAAATTTGCGCCCTCTGCACAAGTCGAAATAGGCATTCAAAAAAATATTCAATGGTTTGAGACCAGTTGGGATGTGATTCAAAAAAGCGCTGAATTCCTACCTGGGTTAAATCCTGCGCTTGACGTATGATAAGCTTTTTGAAAAATGTGAGTGCATTATTTTTTACCTTCTTGTTATGCGCCTGTTTAAAGATCGAGAAACCTAATAGCATCAGCTGTGATGCGGAACAGTCGCTTGATACAAAATTAAAAGGGGTATCATCTTCAAATCGTTTTGCTTCCGATTTAATGGATGGGGCATACCTGAAATCAAAAGAACGGGCAAAATCAGGAATTTATGCTATTAAATTAACGCCACAAAATCCGTATGGCTTTACGTATCAAATTAACAATGTAAAAGCCGGGGAACATTTTAAAGTTTCGGTATGGAGGCATCGTTCAAATTCAAACGGTTCTTTAGTGGTAAGCGCCCCTAATGTAAATGATTTATTTATTGCTCAAAGCATATCCAATGGCAACTTATCCGGCAATTGGGAGGAATTATGTTTTGATTTTTTTGTTCCATCTCTTGCGAATGCCCAGGATATTAAGGTATTTGCATGGAGTAATGACACCGTTAATCCAATTTTTTTCGATGACCTGTGTATTGAATATTTATCGGAAAAGCCTCCAAAAATAACTGCGCCGCAGTTTGTATTTATTGATAAGCGGGATAATAAAAAGTATTCTGTGGTAAAAATTGGTAAAGATTGGTGGATGGCGGAAAATTTAAATTTTGCACTAAATGCTTCCTGTCGCTGCTACGATGACGCACCCCAAAACTGCACTAAATATGGTCGCCTATATGATTTCAATGCCGCCCTTAAAGCCTGCCCTGCAGGATGGAGACTGCCAACAGACGAAGACTGGAAAAACCTGGAAAGAAGTCTTGGGATGAAGGAAAACGAATTAGATAAATATGGTTGGAGAGTTCTAAACGAAACACAAAAATTAATGGAATTTGGAAGCAGTGGTTTTAAGGGTTATTTGACAGGTACTTTTGATAAAAAATTCTATTATTTATTTGTCTCCTCCTATTATTGGACTGCCTCTCAAACAAACGATTCAAGCGCTTGGTGTCGAGAAATTTCAAATCGCTTAACTATTGGAAGATTCAAGGATAATAAACGCATGCTCTTTTCGGTGAGATGCATACTTAACACAAACGGAAATTAAAAGTTGCTTTGTAAAAAATTCACAATCCTTTCTGCCGACTTGCCATCTCCGTATGGATTAAGCATGACCTGTTCATTGGAATTTAGCACCTGATTAAATTTAACAATCAAATCATCTGATGCATTTTGAGCTAAGATGGAATAACCCAGTTCTAAAGATTCTAAACGTTCGGTTGTATCCCTTATGACTATTACCGGTAACGAAAAACTGCACGCTTCTTCCTGAATGCCACCTGAATCTGTAATAATAAGTTTTGAAATGCTATAAAGGCGATACATTTCTGATAATGGGAGGGGTGGCGAAATAAAAATTGAAGGGTAGCTGTCAAAATCATTTGTTGCCAATTCATTCCTAACAAAAGGCGTTTTATGGGCTATCCAAATAAAATTTAAACTTGGATGTGTTTCAGCTAACAGTTTAATGGTTTTAACTAAATCATGGAAATTCCCATTTTGATTTTCCCTTCTGTGGCAGGTAATCAAAATTGTATTTCTAATTCCTTCAGTCGTATTTCTGTGCTTGCGCTTCATAAGTTCAATTGTATCCACAACCGTATTGCCGCTGAGGTAGATGTGCTCACTTTTCACACCTTCCTGAAGCAAATTCTTTACAGCACCTTCAGTGGGAGCAAAATGAATGCTGCTGGATAGGCTGATTATTCTTCTGAAATACTCTTCCGGAAAAGGACTTTTAATAGTATGGGTGCGCAACCCGGCTTCCACATGAGCAAATGGAATTTCATTTATAAAAGCACAAAAGGCAGCACATGCACAAGTGGTTGTATCGCCTTGAGCCACAATCATTTTTATTTTTGTGTTCTCTTGAACAGCATATACAATTTCCTGTAATGCTGTTAACATTGCGGAAAAGGAAAGGCCAATTGAATTTCGTTCGTTCGATAGTGGAATACGTAAATCCGGCTTAAAATCAAATTCTTCAAATAAACCTTGCGTTAATTCAACATGTTGCCCGGTGAAAATAGACAGATATTGCTTTTCTAAACCTTGTTTTTTTAGCTCAATAAAAATAGGAATCAGCTTTATTAACTCAGGCCGTGTACCAAATACTATTAATGTTTTATTCATTCAAGGGTAGTAGTTGCGCATAGAATTGAATCATTTTCTTAGCCGTGCTGTCGCTGTGATAATGTGCATAACTCAAAGCTCGGGCATTTTTTGATAGCGACTTACACAAATCAGGAGATTTTATGCAACGCACAATTTGTGCAGCAAAATCTTCGGGAGTATCGGCAATTAGCATATCTTTTCCGTTTTCGTAAGCTATTCCTTGCGCTCCAATCGTAGTAGATATGATTGTTTTTCCCAAAGCCAAACCTTCAATAATTTTGGCGCGAATGCCACTTCCCGACCAAAGAGGAACAATGAGAATGAGTTTATCCTCTTGAAACTGCAATGGCTGTTGAATTTCGCCCAGTATTTCAATAAACTTGGATTGATAAGAAAAATTAGCTTGTGGCATATTTCTTCCGGAAAGCGAAATCTGTATTGCAGGATCTTGAGAGGTGAGCAAAGGCAATACCTCTTTTAAAAACCATGTTACTGCTTCTTCATTGGGTAACCAATCCATAGCTCCTAAATGATAAACCACTGGCGGCACTAAAAATTGTTTTTCAAAATCATAGCTTTTCAGTTTTTCATAGTCATATCCCATTGGTATTATTTGAACAGGACATGTTCCTGAAAAAGATTCAAAATGTTGCGCATCTTCTTTTGTTAATGCAAGTATCCCATCAAGCTCTTGCCTAATACTTTGCTCGTATTTTCGAAGTCGGGAATTTGCAATGTTTAATAGAAATTTTTTAACCGGATGCACCAGGTTTTTTAAGTATCGTTCCCAAATAATGTATTCAATATTTTGAGGACGTAAAATAATTTTTGCTTTTGAATATTTCCTGAGTACCGGTAGGTATTTACATAGATATAAATGCTCTAGTTGAATTATATCATACTCTTGAGTTTGCAAAACGGTAGCTAACTTTTTAGAAAAATCGGCTGAAATAAAGCGCTCTATAAAATAGGATTCGCGGCGAAATAAATTTAAAAAAAATGCCAGAGGTTTAATACGGGTATCTACTTTCACCGCTTCAAAATCACATGCATTCACATACTCTTTTGGCAGCAAGCTAATATCAATAAAATTGCGTGTGGGATTTATAGCGAGCACTTTTAAATCAGCTTTATTGGCTAATAGACCCATGGTAGTATAATGCATTACCTGCGCCCCTCCGTCATTGGCGGGCACAGGCATTTTATGACAAAGCTGAAGTACTTTCAATTCCTTTGTCTTTTAATATTAATTCCGAAAGTTGAACAGCAGCGGAATAACTACCCTGGGAATTCAAGTGAACACCGTCAAAAAAGTCGGAGTCCTCAAAATTAAATTCAAAGCAACGCAATTTGTGGGCAGCAGCTAGTGCTTCAATGCATGAATTAAATTCTGTTATTTGAGTATTCATGGCAAAATTATAAGGATAAAATACTTGCTGCGTAAAACGCGGAATTTTTAACAGTATAATATTATTATTCACCGCAAGAAGCCTAAGTTTTACAATCAATTGTGAATAAGCAATTTTAAATTCTTCCTCACTTATCTTAGACTTGATATCATTTGTGCCTATCATAACCGTTATCAGGCTGGGGTAATTTTGCTTGTAATTGCTGAGTTCCGGATTTATCGATCTTAGCAAATCCATCGTGGTAAACCCGTTTGTAGAATGATTTATAACATGCCAGCTTTTCTTTAGTTTTTGTTCCAATAAATTTCCACAAAGCTCCGGATAGGCTAAATAACTCCTTGCTCCGAAGGTAATACTGTCGCCAAATGCCAATAAGGTTTCCCAATTCATAAAAAAAAGGGGTTACAAAGGCCCTCAATGCAAATCTATTAATTTATTTTTAGGAAAGTGGCCACATAAAGCGGGCTACAATTAGGTGTGAAACAGGTATTCTCATGTAAAGCAAGCAATTAATTTTAAGGGAACACTGTAAATTTTTTCAAAAATAAAATAGGTGTTGAAAAGTTTTTGAGGCAATTTTTTCGCCAAAATCCCTTACTTTTATCTTATTAAACTAAAAAAGTAAAATCATGAATGCATTTATGAACGAAGAATTACCCATGGTTGCGGTAAAAAGAAAAAACATCCAATCAGTTATGGATTACTGCTTGGAGAATGAAGTGGAGTTTACCGTAAAACCTAAGACTGTTGGTGTAGATGAATGGAAAATTGAAGTAAACATCACCAATGTAAAAAAGGCCATTCATTTTGGAATGTTTTTGAAAGAAATTAAAAGCGAAATCGTTGGCCTTCCTTACACATCACCTATTGTGAAAGAACCAAAGAAAATCGAAATAAAAGATACAGTTAAGGAAACTATCAAGGAAGTAAAAGAAAAGGCAGCACCTGCTGCATCAGCCGATAGCTCAAATATTTTTGCCTTCGAGCCTGAAAATACGCTGGCAAATTAAAACGTAAAGTACTGCAGGAGAAATTAAACCTTTTCCTGCAGTTTATTACTCTTTACCTTTTTTACTGCTTTTACAAAACTCACAAACAAAGGGTGTGGATTGGCAACAGTACTCTTATATTCAGGGTGAAACTGCACACCAACAAACCAAGGATGATTTTCCAATTCCACTATCTCCACTAATTCTCCTTCCGGATTCATTCCCGATGCCTTCATTCCGGCTTTTTCAAAGTCAATCAAATATTTATTGTTAAACTCATAACGATGACGGTGACGCTCTGATATCAGCGGTTTTTGATAGATAGTGGATGCGATGGTATTTTCCTTAATAGCACAATCATAAGCTCCCAAACGCATGGTGCCCCCTTTTTTAGTAACCTTTTTCTGGCTTTCCAATAAGTGAATTACCGGATAGGGAGTAGTTTTATTCATTTCGGTGGAATGTGCATCTGTATAACCCAACACATTGCGGGCAAATTCGATAACGGCACATTGCATTCCCAAACAAATACCTAAAAAAGGAATTTTATTTTCGCGGGCAAATTTAATGGCACTTACTTTTCCCTCAATGCCACGTTCTCCAAAACCGGGGGCTACCAAAATGCCTTTTAAACCCTTAAGTTTTTTAGCCACATTTTTATCGTCGATGTCTTCGGAATGAATCCATGTTACATTTACCTTGCAATCATTGGCTACTCCGGCATGAATAAACGCTTCGGCAATAGATTTATAGGCATCTTTTAATTCGATGTATTTTCCAATCAAACCAATAGAAACAACCGAGGTAGGGTTCTTTAAACTGAAAAGAAATTTTTTCCAATCATCCAATTTGGGTTCAAGAATATCCGGAAGACCAAGTTTATTTAATACCACTTTGTCTAATTCTTCCTCCTGCATCAAAACCGGAACATTGTAAATGCTATCGGTATCAATACTTTCAATTACCGCATTTGGCGCCACATTGCAAAATAGGGCTACCTTTCGTCGGATGTCTTTATTTAATTCACGCTCTGTGCGGCAAACTAAAATATCGGGTTGAACGCCGTATTCTAATAATGCTTTAACGGAGTGTTGCGTTGGTTTTGTTTTTAATTCTCCGGCTGCAGCCAGATAAGGCACTAGGGTGAGATGAATCACCAAACATTCATTGCCCAATTCCCATTTTAACTGACGCACTGCTTCAATGTAGGGCAAAGATTCAATGTCGCCAACTGTTCCACCAATTTCGGTAATCACAAAATCAAATTGACCGTCTTTCCCTAAATGGCGAATACGTTCTTTTATTTCATCGGTGATGTGGGGAATTACCTGAACAGTTTTTCCTAAAAAAACGCCTTGTCTTTCTTTGTCTATAACCGATTGGTAAATTCTACCGGTAGTAACATTGTTTGCTTGTGAAGTAGGAACATTTAAAAATCGCTCGTAGTGTCCCAAATCAAGATCCGTTTCGGCGCCATCGTCGGTTACAAAGCATTCCCCATGTTCATAAGGATTTAAAGTACCCGGATCTATATTAATGTAAGGATCTAATTTTTGAATGGTTACTGAATAGCCTCTGGCTTGCAATAACTTAGCTAAGGATGCCGAAATAATTCCTTTACCCAATGATGAAGTAACTCCCCCCGTGACAAATATGTATTTTGTAGGTGACATAAGATTTTATCGGTAAAAGCGCTGGTTTGTTATTCGCGGATACGGATGGGCAAAAGTAGAATTTTTTTTAGGAAAATGGAGTAGTAAATGCGATTGTTTACAAAAAAAATTCATGGATTAAAAATTCTTTTTTAAAACTAGCGGTCCGACCACTAGTGGTCGGACCACTTTTGCGAAAAATAAACTATTTTCGCAAACACAAATTTCTAACCTATGAAAAAAATAGCGCTACTCTCAACACTTATTCTTGCTTATGCACTCAACGCAAAAGCACAAAATGTTCCTTCCTATGTTCCAACAACCGGCCTTATTGGATGGTGGACACTTAATGGAAATGCTGCAGATAGCAGCGGGAATTCAAATAATGGAACAGTAAACGGTGCCAGTTTAACCGCCGATCGTAACGGAAATGCTAATAGTGCATATAGTTTTAACGGAACAAGTAATTACATAGCCCTTCCTAACGGCTTATCAAATAACCTCTCTGCCGGAAAAGTGAGCGCTGCTGCTTGGGTATATTTCGCCAGCAATGCAACCTGGGCAAGTGTTATTAAGAATTGGGGCAGCGTTAGCAAGGGTGCTTACCATTTAGGTTTAAGCGATGCTTCTCAAAAGCTAAATATTCAAGTTGCGCAGGCCAACACTACAGCAGTTGCTGTTACTGCAACTGCTGTTACTTCCTTAAACGCCTGGCACCATGTTGCCTTTACTGCGGATGGTTCGCTGGTTCATTTATATCAAGATGGAGTGGAAGTGGGAACAGCAGCGACCTATAATGGAACCTTGTTGACTAGTTTCATGTATACAAATATTGGTGCAAAACCCAGCACTACAAACATTCCGGCTAATTTTGCGGGCTATTTGGATGGAAAAATCGACAACATCGGTTTGTGGAGCGAAGCGCTCACATCTCAGCAAATTAATGATCTTTTTAACGAAGGACAACCCGCTGGATTGAACAAACGAACGAACGCAACCGATATTAGTATTTATCCCAATCCTGCAAAAGCAGATGTATTCATAAATTTAAATCAGCCGGTAAGCCATGCGGAGTATGTATTGTATGATGCTTTGGGAAATGAAATTTTTCAAAATCATATTTCAAGTCCAACTTTTCAACTTTCTTTGAATGACTTACCAAAAGGAATGTATTTCCTCGAAATCCGCAACAACGCGCGCATCATTCGCAAAAAGCTAAGCAAGGAGTAAGTTAAGAATGCAGCTTTTTAAACACAATAGGCACATAGCTCACATAGTTTTCAAATAAAAGGAAATAGCATTTTACTAATTAACTGCAAATCAATGAATCGGCTAATCAGCTTATCGGCTAATCAGCTAATCAGCTAATCAGCTAATCAACATATCAGCGTTCTATTATTTATTTTGCAAGCATTCTTAAGTATTTGAACAAAAATCGCTAACACCCATTTGATTTTTAAATTTATTTGGTATATTTGCGCCTCATTTTCAAAAATTACATAAAGAGACAACATGTATTTAACATCAGAAATTAAAAAAGACATTTTTAAAAAACACGGCAAAACTGAAACCAATACTGGTTTATCCGAAGGACAGGTTGCATTGTTTACTCACCGTATTAACCATTTGACGGAGCATTTGAAATCAAACAAAAAAGATTTTAGCACCCAAAAATCCCTAATTGCTTTGGTTGGAAAAAGAAGAAGCATGTTGGATTATTTAAAAAATACCGACATCGAACGCTACAGAGCAATCATCAAAAAACTAGATTTAAGGAAATAATCAACTCATTTCTTTTAAAAAAGGCAGTCCTTGGATTGCCTTTTTTACTATCTACTAGATTGGTAAATAAAAGGACTGCGTGCAAATTAGATCACCGATCAAGGTGTTTTAGAGCATCCCACCCCAAACCAATCCATTCAACAAGTAAGATTAAAGTAAATTAATATAAATCGCGGCAAGCTTAAAGATGAAACTTGCAGCACAAAACAAAAACAAATATGTCACCGACAGGAATAACAAAAACAATTGATTTAGGAGATGGAAGAAGCATCAGCCTTGAAACAGGTAAACTTGCAAAACAAGCCGATGCCTCAGTAGTAGTAAGAATGGGAAACACCATGTTGCTTGCAACAGTAGTTTCAAAAAAAGAAGCAGGAGAAAATGTAGATTTTTTACCGCTTTCAGTTGATTACCAAGAAAAATACGCATCTGTAGGGCGTTTCCCGGGTGGATTTTTTAAGCGCGAAGCAAAATTATCCGATTATGAAGTATTGATTTCAAGATTAGTTGACCGTGCCTTACGTCCTTTATTCCCCGATAATTACCATGCCGATACACAAGTGATGATTAGCTTGATTTCGGCCGATAAAAATATTTTACCCGATGCTTTGGCAGCACTAGCAGCTTCTGCAGCACTTACCATTTCTGATATTCCATTTAATGGCCCCATTGCCGAAGTGCGTGTTGCCCGTATTGATGGAAAATTTATTGTGAATCCTTTAGTTTCTGAATTGGCTACTGCCGATATGGATATTATTGTTGCCGCTTCAGCCAAAGACATCAACATGGTGGAAGGCGAAATGAAAGAATGCAGTGAGGCCGATATGTTGGAAGCCATTAAAATAGCACACAACTACATTAAAATTTTGTGTAAAGGACAGGAAGAATTTGCTGCTATGGCAAAAGCTCCTGCAAAACGCGAATATGTACACGAAAAACATAACCTAGAGTTAAAGGACGCCATTGCAAAAGCTTGCTACGATAAAATTTATGCAGTAGCTAAAGCAGGAAACGCTAATAAAAATGTGCGTAAAGAATTGTTTACCGCCATTAAAAACGAATTCGTTGCAACACTTTCTGAAGAGCAACAAAAAGCGGAAGCATTCCTTATCTCAAAATATTTTCACGATGTTGAAAAGGATGCCGTTCGTGCAAGTGTTTTAAACGAGCGTACCCGTTTGGATGGTCGTAAATTAGACCAAATTCGCCCAATTTGGAGCGAGGTGGATTATTTACCATCTGCACACGGTTCGGCTGTATTTACACGTGGTGAAACACAATCTTTGACCTCTGTAACCTTGGGTACTAAAATGGATGAGCAAATTATTGACGGTGCCATGATAAATGGTAAAAACAATTTCTTGTTACATTATAACTTCCCCGGATTTTCAACTGGTGAAGTAAAACCAAATAGAGGTGTTGGACGACGTGAAGTTGGTCACGGTAACTTGGCTATGCGTGGTATTAAACAAGTATTACCTCAAGATAATCCTTACACCTTGCGGGTTGTTTCTGATATTTTGGAATCTAACGGTTCTTCCTCCATGGCAACTGTTTGTGCAGGTACCTTGGCTCTGATGGATGCAGGGGTGCAATTAACCCGCCCTGTTTCGGGAATTGCTATGGGCTTGATTACGGATAATACTGGCAAATATGCTGTGCTTTCCGATATTTTGGGTGATGAAGATCATTTAGGGGATATGGATTTTAAAGTGGTGGGTTCTGATAAAGGAATCACTGCTTGTCAAATGGATATTAAAGTGGATGGCTTAAGTTACGAAGTGCTTTCTCAAGCGCTTGAACAAGCAAAAGCAGGACGCATGCACATTTTAGGTGAAATGAAAAAAACCTTGGCTGCGCCGCGTGAAGATTACAAACCACATGCTCCACGTATTGTGAAGATTACCATTCCTAAAGAATTTATCGGTGCGATTATCGGGCCCGGTGGTAAAATTATTCAGGAAATGCAACGCGAAACCAATACCATCATTACCATCGAAGAAATCGACAATCAAGGATTCGTGCAAGTATCGAGCGATAACAAAGAGAATATCGACAAAGCCATGGCTAAAATCCGTGCAATTGTTGCTATTCCGGAAGTGGGAGAGACCTATGAAGGAAAAATTAAATCCATTCTTGCTTTTGGTGCTTTTGTTGAATTTATGCCGGGTAAAGATGGTTTATTACACATCTCCGAAGTAGATCACAAACGACTCGACAGTTTAGAAGGAGTTTTAAAAGAAGGCGAAAAAATTCAAGTGAAATTAATTGGAACTGACCCAAAAACAGGGAAGTTTAAATTATCGCGCAAAGCCTTATTACCTAAGCCCGAAAAGCAAGCTGAACAACAAGCTTAATATAATTATTCATCCACATAAAAGCCCCGCAAATTAAATTTTGCGGGGCTTTTTAATATTCATTATTTAGGGTAATTTACCTGCTTTTCAGGATTTTAGTTATCTCTCAAAATAGTTTGCGTTCTATCCGGGCCAACCGATACAATGGTAATTGGAATTTCCAAATGATGTTCGAGGTAAGAGATATATGAAAATAATTCCGGTGGCATATCTTCTAAAGTTGTTACTCCTGTTAGGTCTTTTTGCCAACCTGGAAGCTGCTCATAAACAGGGGTTAAATTATCAGTTGAATAATCGTAAGGTAAGTAATCTATTTTTTTTCCGCTGAGTTCGTAATGGGTGCAAATTTTTATATGTTCAAAATCATTGAGCACATCAGCTTTCATCATAATTAACTCAGTTACGCCGTTAATCATAATAGCATATTTTAGAGCAGGCAAATCCAACCAACCGCATCTGCGGGGCCGTCCGGTGGTGCTGCCAAATTCATTACCTACTTTGCGCAGTTTTTCGCCATCGGCATCGTTTAATTCAGTAGGGAAGGGGCCACTTCCAACACGGGTACAATACGCTTTAAAAATTCCATACACCCTCCCAATTTTATTGGGAGCAATTCCCAAACCGGTGCAGGCTCCGGCACAAATGGTGCTTGAAGAGGTAACAAAAGGATAAGAGCCAAAATCAATGTCCAACAAAGAGCCTTGTGCTCCTTCGGCCAAAATCGATTTTTCGTTTTTTAAAGCATCGCTGCAATAGTGCTCTGTATCAATAAAAGTAAGAGTTTTTAACAATTCAATCCCTTCCCAGAAGGCCGGTTCGAGTTCTTCTAATTTATAGCTATAATTATAAAATGCTAATAATTGTTGGTGCTTTTCAACCAGGTGGCGGTATTTGGTTTTAAACTCAGGACCATTGATATCGCCCACACGCAAACCGTTTCTACCGGTTTTATCCATATAAGTAGGACCAATACCCTTTAATGTACTTCCAATCTTAGAAGCCCCCTTAGCTGCTTCAGACGCAGCATCAAGCAAACGATGTGTTGGGATAATTAAATGTGCGCGATTCGATACGAGCAAGTTCTTTTTTACATCCACACCTAACTTAATCAAAGCATCAATTTCTTTTTTTAGGATAACGGGATCTATAACCACCCCATTCCCGATAAGGTTCATGGAATTGCTTCTGAAAATGCCCGACGGAATGGTATGCAACACATGCTTTATCCCATTAAATTCGAGGGTATGTCCCGCATTTGGTCCACCCTGAAATCGTCCAATGATGTCGTAATTAGGTGTGAGTACATCCACTATTTTACCCTTGCCTTCATCACCCCACTGAAGACCCAATAACACATCCACTTTCATATTTGTAATTTGAAATTATGCAAGAAATTTTGTGCAAGTTTAACCAGAAGATTAGTTCTTTGGTACACCTGTTGAAAAAAAATTAAAGTCTTTTTTCAATCATTTCAACTGCTTTCTTATTTGTATCGGTAATGGTAAAAACAGTATTGAGTTTAGTAACCACTAGCAGTTCTTTAATTTTAGCGGATACCTCAGTTACCAGCGCTTCTCCACCATGATTTCGGGCTTTGCTCAATATGCTGATGAGTAAATTTAGCCCGGTACTGTTCATGTATTTTAATTCGCTGAGGTTAAGCACAAAGGTATTTCTATTTAGGCTTATCAGTTCATCTACTTTGGTCACCAATTCAGTAGCATCGCTACGTTCCATGAGGTCGCCCATTAAGTAAAGGATGGCCACATTTTTTTCTTCTTCTAGTTTAAATGAAAATCGCATGCCTTAGTTTTTTAGATTTTTAAAATGCTCACACTTTCCGGAATTAGCCAAGGCAGTGCATTTGCCGTAAAAATTTAAAGAATGATGGGTAATTGTAAAATTCAACAATTGTTCTGTCATATTCTGAATTTGTTGTATGCGCGGATCACAAAACTCAAATACTTTATCACAATCCGAACAAATCAAATGATCGTGTTGACGGTACTTATATGATTTCTCAAACTGTGCCAGATTTTTTCCAAACTGATGCTTCACAACCAATTTGCAATCCAGCAACAATTCAATGGTGTTATACAAAGTAGCTCTACTTACCCGATACTTTTTATTCTTCATGTGCAAGTAAAGCGACTCAATGTTAAAATGCCCTTCGTTCGAATAAATCTCATCCAAAATGGCAAATCGTTCCGGCGTTTTCCTATGGCTCTGTCTTTCGAGGTATTCCGAAAATAATTGCTTTACTGCTTGCCGCGTATCCACATTCATAATTTATTTCAAAAGTAGTATTTTTTGGTTAACGGAATTGTGTCCTATTTTAAATTGACACTTGTATGCTTTTTTTTTTTTTTTTTTTTTTTTCCTTCCCCACCTCTTTTTTTTTCCCCCCCCCCCAACCCCCTTTTCTTTTTTTTTTCTTTTTTTCTTTTTTTTTTTTTTTTTTTCCCCATTTTTTTTTTTTTCCTTTTTAATTACAATTTTTTTTTTTTTTTTTTTTTCTTTTTTTTTTTTTTTTTTTTTTTTTTTTTTTTTTTTTTTTTTTTTTTTTTTTTCCCCCCTTTTTGCCTTTTCCTTTTCCCTGGGGGAGCTACAAAAATTTTTTTCTTTTTTTTGTGTTTTAAATTTTAAAAGGGGGGGTAAAAAGAAAAAATTTTCTAACGCACCACCAAATCCGCCAAATCTGCTTCCACAGATGTTGCAACAGCTCCCGAAATTCTTCCGACTTCCTGTCCACCTTTTAATAAAATAATGGTTGGCAGCTCGCTTACCATATACTCGCTTTCAAAACCTTGAGGAGATTTCTTATCCCTGTCTAAAAAATACAATAATGCTCTGCCGTGGTTAATTTTGCCTCGTCCAATACTTTGTAAAACTGAGGAATAAGCGTTTGTGTGGCAGCGCTCCAAGTCCCTCCAAAAACAATAAAACTAACATCAGGGCCAATTTTTGATAACACTTTAATGGCGGATGAATTGCATATGTAATTACTATAATTTACAGAAAACCATGCAAAGTGCTGATTGCTTTGTAAAAGCCTAACATTTACTCTCCCAATCAATAATGCAGGATCGCGTTCATCTTGGGCAATACCAGTTGTGTATCCCAAAAGTGCAAAAATCAAAAGGCAGCGTAAAGTATATCTTTTCATAATCGAAAGTATTTTAAAACTTCTAAAATTAATTATTCCTCCCTCAATAAAAAAGCAAGAACTGCATTTTAATTTTCATGCACATGCCTTTGTATTCAATCCATTCGATTTTATATGATCTTCACATGAAATTTGTAATATTATGTGGGTTAATCCGCACCCATCCGCATAACCCGCGTTATCCGCGTTCTATTGTCTCTCTATGCATTAATTGTACTATTTTTTAAAGCAGCTCAATTTTATTTGTAATTCGTAATTGCCTTTATATATCTTTACCCTATTGAAAACTTCCTAAAAAATTATCACTATGGATTATTCAAAATTAAAAAGACGCCCGCCCTTTCCGTTCGAAACGATTGCGGTAGCGGTTTCTTTTTCACCCCGTTTAGAAGCAGTTTTGTGTGAGGCAAAGCGCATTGCCAATTTGTTTGGCGCTCAACTCGTATTGCTGCACGTTGGCGATAAAACTCCCGAAAAGGAAGAGTTGCTTGACAGTCAAATAAAAAAGGCCGGAATCGATAAAAATAAAAGCCGACTCATTTGGATGGATGGCGAACCTATTGATACCATTCTGAAATTGTGCAAGCTCAACATTGTTGATTTGTTGGTGTTGGGTGCCATCGAAAAGGAAAATCTTTTTCGCTTTTATGTAGGCTCTGTTGCACGCACCATTAGCCGACGCGCTAAATGTTCGGTATTACTGCTTACCCAACCTTCTGTGCACCCCAAGCGCTTTAAAAAAATTGTAGTGAACGGTGTCGATAATCCTAAAACGCAGCATACTGTAAAAACCGTGCTATATATCAGCAAGCATGAAAAACTTTCGGAATTTACGATTGTTCAAGAAGATGATTTACCAGTACTTTCTATGACCATTGCCGAAAGCAGCACCGCTCCTGAAGCTACAAAAATTAAGAAGGAAATGATGCAAGAAGAGAACATCAAACTTCAAAAAATAGTGGATTCGCTTGATAAAGAAAATATAAATGTAAATGTAAAAACGGTGCACGGTAAACCGGGTTATGCCATTAGCCAATACGCCAAACAAAAGGATGCCGATTTACTTGTTTTTAATTCACCCGATACACATCTCGGAATATTTGACCGTATCTTTACCCATGATATAGAATATGCCCTTGCCAATTTACCTTGTAACCTCCTGATAGTGCACTCACGCGTATAGCTTTTATGGGCAAACTTTCTCATCACGAATTTATCATTCTTTTAATTTCAATGGCCATTATGCTCATTTTGAGCAGAGTGTTAGGTGAATTCGGTCGTAAATTAAAATTTCCGATTGTTATGGGCGAAATCATTGCGGGAATTTTGTTGGGGCCAACGGTGTTGGGATTAATTTCTCCGGATACTTTTAACCATTATTTCCCGGCAATAGGTAGCGTAAGCATCGCACTCGACGGAATAGCAAAAATATCGGTGGTCATGATGCTTTTTGTTACCGGTATGGAAGTACAGTTGCCTATTGTCTTAAAGCAAGGTAAGGCCGCAATTTATACCAGCACAATGGGTATGATAATTCCTTTTGCAAGTGGTTTTTTTGTTGCTTTTTATTTTCCATATCTCTTTGGAGTTTATGATGAGAACTACCGCTTGCTCTTTGCTTTATTTTTAGGAACCGCCTTGTCCATTTCAGCATTGCCTGTAATATCCAGGATTTTGATAGATATGAATATGTTTAAGACCAAAATTGGAACCATAATAATTGCTTCGGCAATGTTTAATGATTTAATTGGATGGCTTATTTTCTCGTTCATATTAGGTATGCTTAACACCAGTACCGGTGAGGCGCAAAGCGTTTGGTTGACCTTGGCCTATATTGCCGGTTTTGGATTGTTCATGCTTACAATCGGTAAAATTATTATTGATAAAAGCCTGCCATGGATGCAAAAAAAATTATCCTGGCCGGGTGGTATTTTATCCATTTCGTTAGGCATTTGTTTTTTATGCGGCGCTTTCACTGAAAGTATTGGATTGCACGCAATTTTGGGAGCTTTTATTGCAGGTATCGCATTTGGCGATTCGGTGCATTTGAACGAAAAAGCCCGCGAAATTATACATCAATTTGTAACCAATATTTTTGCTCCTTTTTTCTTTGTTAGCATTGGATTAAAAGTAAATTTTGTCACCAATTTTGAATTGGAATTAGTGCTCATTATTTTGGTCTTGGCATACATCGGTAAAGTGGTTGGAGCGAGTTTAGGTGCCTATTTGGGGGGCTTTTCCAAAAACGAATCGCTGGCAGTTGGTTTTGGAATGAATGCACGCGGTGCCATGGAAATTATTTTAGGTACTTTGGCTTTAAATGCCGGCTTAATTAATACCAAAATATTTGTTGCATTAGTGGTGATGGCACTAATTACCAGCCTTACCAGTGGACCGTTAATAAACTACTTTGTAGGTAAAGAGGGTATTGCTAAAAAGCAAATGAAGTTATTTTAATTTTTTTTGGATGCTTACTTTGGGTTTTAATAACACCTTTTTTTTTTAAATTTTACACGGTATTAGATTTACAAGAATGCTTAAACTAAAACTTCCTACCGATCCGCGATGGGTAACAATAGTGGAATCAAACATCGATGAGATTCTAACCGATCATGCTTTTTGTGAGCAAAAGGCAGCCACCAATGCAATCAGCCTTATTGTAAATTTTCCGGAATGTAGCGATTTGGTGGATGCTATGATAGAACTGGCAAAAGAGGAACTGACTCATTTTGAAATGGTGCATGAAAAAATTCGTGCACGAGGCAAAGTTTTAGGCAGGGAGCGAAGAGACGAATATGTAAATGAATTGTATTCCTTTGTGCGGAAAGGATTTAAAAGAGAAATTGTATTGGTTGATCGCTTGCTTTTTTCAGCCATGATTGAAGCCCGCAGCTGTGAACGATTTAGAGTGTTAAGCGAAAATATAAAAGATCCCGAATTGGCCACTTTTTACCACGAGCTGATGATTAGCGAAGCCAATCATTATACCATGTTCATCAAGTTTGCAAAACAATATGCCAATGGTGAAGATGTGGATAAGCGCTGGAACGAATACCTCGAATACGAAGCTACTGTTATTGCGAAATACGGAAAGCGCGAAACGGTTCACGGATAATTTAATTTGCGAAAAATGAAGTACGTTAGAATGCCCATCGAGATTGAATCTCCCGAACAAATGGGTTATGCTGCACTCCAATGCAACCTGACCGAAAGCTCTGTTTCGGATGCCCTATTTCGCGACATTCAATTTGATTTAAAGGACTTGGTTTTTTGTTATGGACATCATATGGGAAAGCCTGAGTTACGGACATTGATTGCAAGCGAATACCCAACTTTTAACGCCCACCATGTATTGCTCACTTCCGGCGCTGCAACAGCACTTTTTATTATCAATACCAGCTTGCTTGAACCGGGAGATGAACTATTGGTGATGCATCCCAATTACGGAACAAATATCGAAACGCCGCGGGCCATGGGCTGTACCGTTAATTTTATTGAACTTGAACTGGAAAACAATTTCCGAATTAATATCCAAAAAATAAAGGCTCAACTAACTTCTAAAACAAAACTCATTAGTGTTACAACCCCGCACAACCCAACAGGAATGATGCTAACGGAGGAGGAGTTAAAACAATTAGTAACACTTGCCGAAGAACGTAATTGTTATTTATTGGTAGATGAAACCTATCGCGATATTCCATTTGGAAAACCCAATGTGCTGGCAGCAAGTTTAAGTAAACAGGTTATTTCGGTTTCATCCGTATCAAAAGCTTATGGTTTGCCCGGCTTGCGAATAGGCTGGCTAATTACACAAAACGAAGCGTTGATGGAATTGTTTTTGGCGGCGAAGGAACAAATTTCAATTTGTAATTCAGTGGTGGATGAAGAGATGACATTTCAGTTTTTGCAACAGAAGCAGGCTCATGTGGCACGTATAACAAATCATGTGAATACTAATTTTGCTATACTTTCCAATTGGTTATCAGGACAAAGTAATTTCGATTTCGTGCTTCCACAAGGTGGAGTGGTATGCTTTCCGCGATTGAAAGAAAATATTGATCCTGAAAAATTTTATGCCACTTTAAATAAAAAGTACTCCACCTATTTAGGCCCCGGACATTGGTTCGAAATGGATAAGCAGTATATGCGCATAGGCTTTGGTTGGCCTGCTGCCGAGGAATTGACTAAAGGCTTAGCGAATATTAGTAAAACGCTTAAAGAAATCTGAGCCCCATTACTTTATCCATTTGTTTTCTCAATTTAACTTCGTCCGACTTAGGAAAACTGAGTGCCATGGTGCATTCATTTTGAATTTGCTTATCCAATATGCTCACATTTTTTTGCTTCGCAATTTTCATGATTTCATTTAGTTCGGAAAAGTAAAAGCTAATGTGTACTGTTTCCATAGGTGTTTTTGTAATGATTTCGGAATTTTTTATTGCTTCCGCAGCAGCTGTTTTATAGGCATGTATCAATCCACTTGCGCCCAACAAGGTTCCGCCAAAATAGCGCACTACTATTATTAAAATATCACTCAGCTCATTCGAGCGTATTTGCCCGTGAATGGGTTTTCCTGCTGTTCCTGAAGGTTCACCATCATCATTTATTCGATAATTGCTTGTTTCACCACCTATTTGATATGCATAACAATAATGTCGTGCTTTTATATATTTCTTTTTTACAAAATCAAGTTGGTTTTTTAATTCCGATTCCGAACTAAACGGAAAAGCACATCCAATAAACTTACTGCCTTTTTCAGTATACACCCCTTCAGCCGCTGCAGCAATGCTTAAATAAGAAAAATCATCCTGCATCCTTCACAGCTTCAATAAAATTAGCAATCCATAAAAACTAAGCAATTCCACAATTTCAGTAAGTCAACAACTCAATAAATCACCAACTCACCAACTCACCAACTCAACAAATCTGCATTCCTATCCACCCCCTACCCCCGCCAGCGGGGGATACATAATCAGTTATTAAACTCAACAACTCAACAAATCTGCGTGCCTATCCACCCCCTAGCCTCGCCAGCGAGGGATACAAAAATCGGCTAACCAGCTAACCAGCTAACCAGCTAATCGGCTAATCAGCTAATCAACTAATCAGCTAATCAATACTCAATCTTATCCGTTTTGTTTTTCCACAAATCAAATGCTTCTTGCGCTTCGTTTCGCATTACTTGAATAAACTGTAACTCTCGATATTGAATAGGTTTGGCAATTTCTTTATAAATAAAATCATCGTCAAATTGGATAGCGGCTGCATCTTCTTTGGTATTGGCATAATACACTCTAGATGGGCGTGCCCAATAAATTGCGCCTAAGCACATGGGGCAAGGTTCGCAACTGGTATATATTTCGCAATTAGTGAGTTGAAAGGTTCCAAGCACCTTGCAGGCCTCACGAATCGCAACCACTTCAGCATGGGCCGTGGGGTCATTGTTATGGGTTACTTGATTATATCCACGTGCAATTATTTTCCCGTCTTTCACTACTACTGCACCAAAAGGGCCGCCATTATTAACTTTTACGTTATTTACCGAAAGGTCAATTGCCTCTTGCATGTAATTTTCTACTACCATTGTTTTATTGTTTATCGTTTTTAAGAACTACTAAAGTATCATTTTTAAGTTTTGAACTGCTAATTAATTTCCCGTTTAAAAGGGGTGCTTTTATTCCGGTTCCCAAATTAGCAGGGGAGGTAAAAATCCGGGTTTCATTCCATAATCCTGCATCAATAAATGCTTGCAAGAGTTTAGCACCACCTTCCACAAATAACGATTGAATATTACGTTCCGCTAAAGCGCCGAGCACAAAATTCAATTCATTTAAGGTTTGTGGTAATAGCACATACTCTAAATTTGATATACTAGTTTTTTTTCTTTTTGTAAAAACTATACTAGCAACACTTTGATCAAAAAGGTTTAGACTTTTTTTAAGTTTATTTTCTCTATCAATAAGAACTCTAAGGGGATTTTTACCGGCAAAATTACGAACCGTTAAGGATGGATTGTCAAGCGCAGCAGTGGTTGTTCCTACTAAAATCGCAGCTTCTTCACTTCGCCATTTATGCACCAGTTGTTGGCTGTATGCATCGCTAATCGGCATATTGGGAATTGAAGCATCACCGATATAGCCATCAGTACTTTGTGCCCATTTTAGAATAACGTAGGGCTTTTTTTCTTTATTAAAGTAAAAAAACCGCTTGTTTAATTCTATGCATGCTTCTTCTAAAATGCCTGTTGTAACAGTTACTCCCGCATCTTTTAATTTTTTGATTCCCTTACCGGCAACAGCAGCGTTTGTATCAACAGCTCCAATAATTACATGGGGAATTTTGTGCTGTAATATCAAGTCTGTGCAGGGCGGTGTTTTTCCAAAATGATTGCAAGGTTCTAGGCTAACGTATAAGTTGGAAGCTGCTAAAAGATTTTTATTTTTTACTGAATTTATTGCATTTACTTCAGCATGTGCGGCCCCGAAATTTTGATGATAGCCTTCCCCGATTATTTTTCCTTGATGCAGTACTAATGCTCCAACCATTGGATTGGGAGCAACGCTTCCACGTCCATTACGCGCCAATTCAATGCAACGTTGCATAAAAAACTCGTGATTCATCTTAGGAAACACTCATTAATTTATTAACCGACCAAGCTTCAGCTTTAGAGGAGAAAAGAACTTTTGTTTTGTTCCATACCGAAATAAATAATTCCGAATTCCTGTATGCATTCAAATGTGCTTCGCTTTCCCAGCAACTATAGGTAAAGAAAATGGTCTTATCCGCAGTATCGTTTAGCAAATCGAGGTGTGTGCACCCTTCAAAATTTCGAATCAATTGTTTCGAAGCATTAAAAATTTGCTGAAATTCCTGAACAGAATCCGGCTCAAATGTCATTTTAACTATTCGTATGATCATCGAAAATTATTTTAATTTTTTCACCCCTTCCAAAATTTAACAAGGAGGCCGCATCCCCATAATTAATGGCTATCTCTAGAAATCCTTGAAAATTAAAAAGTGCAAGGGATTCGCCATTAATAACTTCTTCATAATGGGTACTTATTTCGCGAATGGTATAATTTTTAAAAGCTATTCGGAAAGGCCTGCTCTTGCCAATTTCTGCAAATAATTTTTGATCGATATCGGTAATAATATTTTTAAATTTATCGATATGTGTTACATAACCATCAATGGAATCAGCACTTGCAAATGGTTTTAAAAAATTTCGCTCATAAAAATTATCCAGTTTCTCACCCAAATCACTCATCTTGCCACCGTTCAGTAATTTACCTGCTGCTTTTACTGGTAAATCAAGTATTGAGATTGTTTTCAAGCGAGGGTTCTGATTCCCTTTTATGCTTACTAATTGCTGCGCAGGTTCATCAAATATGGCTGAAAACATTCCGGAATCTGAACCAATAAAAAAATGATTCTTGTATTGAGCAGCAATGTAACTATGCGTCTCCGATGAAAAAGGTGTAACTCCTATCAGGTGAATTGTTTTCTCAGGGAAAAAATAAAATGAGTTTTTGATAATATAAGCTGCTTTGTAAAAATCAAAAGAGGGAATATCGTGCGAAATATCTACAAGGTTAGCGGTAGGAGCAAGGTTCAGAATACTTCCTTTAAGTGCAGCAACATAATGATCTTGTGTTCCTAAATCGGTTGTAAGCGTGAGGATTGCCATACGGATGTTATTCTTCTGTCTTTGATTTTACTAAATTTGTGCTTTTCAAAAATACAAATATTATTGCATTGAACTATTCAACAAGTAAAGCAGGCGTGAGTGAAAAAGTAATAGAGTTTTCCGATATTAATCCATTAGACATCTTTGGTGTCAACGATTCTAAGCTCGATTTTATTCAAAGTAATTTTCCTAAATTAAAATTAATTGCACGCGGTAGTTCCCTAAAAGTACGGGGTGAGGAAACGGATGTGAGCCTTTTCGGAGATTTTTTCGAGGCTTTACTGGACCACTTTCAAAAATACCATGCTCTTGCCGAAAGTGATATCATGCGATTATTGGCCGGAATTTTACCCCATCAAAATGCAACTAATGGAGGGGCTAATGGAGAGGATATATTGGTATTTGGAAATGCCGGATTAGTTATTAAAGCCCGCACACCCAACCAAAAGCGATTGGTGCAAAGTGTTGAAAAAAACGACATGGTATTTGCGCTGGGCCCTGCCGGTACCGGTAAAACATATACTGCAGTTGCGCTTGCTGTGCGGGCCTTAAAAAATAAGGAAGTAAAAAAAATTGTACTCACGCGTCCAGCTGTGGAAGCAGGCGAAAATTTGGGTTTCCTTCCGGGAGATTTAAAAGAAAAACTGGATCCATACTTGCAACCTTTATACGATGCCTTGCGGGATATGATTCCTGCCGATAAATTAGCAGCAAATCTTGAAAATGGAATCATTCAAATTGCGCCGCTTGCTTTTATGCGCGGGCGAACACTTGATAATGCTTATGTGATTTTGGATGAGGCACAAAATGCCACACAAAGTCAAATGAAAATGTTTTTAACACGAATGGGGAATTCTGCCAAGTTTATTATTACCGGCGATATTTCGCAAGTTGATTTGCCAAAGAATCAGCCATCCGGATTGGTGCATGCCGCTAAACTGCTTTCGAATGTGAAAGGAATTGATTTTATTGAACTCGATTCAAGTGATGTAATCCGACATCGTTTGGTGAAAAGTATTATTGAAGCATATCACAAGGAGAATTAATTATTTATTTTGCAAACATGACTGCCATCACTGAAACTAATTTTAAACTTCCGGGGCAAACCCTATTTTATAAGGGCAAAGTGCGCGATGTGTATACGTTGGAAAATGGACTTTTGGTAATGGTGGCTTCCGATCGAATCTCCGCTTTTGACGTGGTGCTCCCTAAAGGCATTCCGCACAAAGGTCAAGTATTAAATCAAATTGCGGCGCACTTCTTACAAGCTACTGCCCACATTGTTCCCAACTGGGTTGTGGCGAGCCCCGATCCAATGGTTACTATAGGAAAACGTTGCGAACCATTTAAAGTTGAAATGGTTATTCGTGGCTACCTTGCAGGGCACGCAGCTCGCGAATATGCTGCCGGAAAGCGCATGTTGTGCGGGGTGGTTTTGCCAGAGGGCATGAAAGAAAACGATCCCTTTCCTCAAGCTATTATTACTCCTTCCACAAAGGCGGATGTTGGACACGATGAAGATATTTCTAAAGCCGATATTATTGCTAAAGGAATAGTAGCAAAGGAGGTTTATGAGCAACTTGAAAAATATACCCATCAGCTCTATCAAGCAGGAACCGAAATGGCAGCGGCAAGAGGCTTAATTTTAGTGGATACAAAGTATGAGTTTGGTTGGGCCGATGGAAAAATTTATTTAATGGATGAAATTCATACTCCCGATTCTTCACGCTATTTTATTAAAGACGGTTTTGAAGAGCGCCAGCAAAGGGGAGAAGCGCAAAAGCAATTATCGAAAGAATTTGTGCGCCAGTGGCTAATTCAAAATGGCTTTCAGGGTAAGGAAGGACAACAAGTACCTGAAATGTCGGAACAATGGGTGAATGAAATCAGCGAACGCTATATTGAGTTGTTTGAAAAAATTACCGGAAATAAATTTCAAAAGTTTGAATCCGAAAATGTGCCGGAACGCATCGAAAAAAATATTTTAAATTTCTTAGCAGCGTATAAATAGGCATGAAAAAATACCTGTTAATTAACGCTGTTTTATTCTTGTTTTATGTTCAAGCTATTGCGCAAGAAATAAAGCATTGTGCAGCTGTTGAAAAAATTGCTTTACTGCACGATGCCTCCACTTCTGAAACAAACTATAAATCAATTTATAAAACAAATTCTGCACAAAAAGTAGCAAAAAGAATATTGCTTGTGCCGGTGGTTGTGCATGTGCTTTATCGCACGCCGGCTCAAAATATTTCGGATGACTTAATACACTTGCAACTTTCCATATTAAATCGGGATTTTAGAAGGACCAATACTGATACATCCGAAACACCAGCTGCTTTTAAATCGATAGCGGCAGATTGTGAAATTGAATTTTGTCTGGCCAAGCAAGATCCCAATGGAAATGCAACAAACGGCATTATCCGTAAGGAAACAAGCCTGAACGAGATTGGAAATAGCGATAAGTTTTTTCAATCAGGTATGGGTGGAGACGATATTTGGGATAGAAATTCTTACCTAAATATTTGGGTCTGTGAGATTCAAACAAATGGCGGATTGCTAGGATTTTCTACAGTACCGATCTACAACCCTTTGCGGGATAGAGATGGTGTGGTGATTGATTACCGCTATTTTGGAAGAAGCAGCAACATTCATTTTAATAAAGGAAGAACTTGCACCCATGAAGTGGGACACTGGTTTGATTTATTTCACATTTGGGGCGATGATGGTGGATTGTGCATAGGCAGTGATTCGATTGCCGATACACCCAATCAAACAACCGAACATAGTGGCAAACCTGCATTTCCAAATTTAGATTCTTGTAGTTATGAATTTCCGGGTACTATGTATATGAATTACATGGATTACACCGATGACGGCTCTATGAACCTGTTTACCGAAGGACAAAAGCAACGCATGTGGACTGCAATTGAAACCACCTTTCGGGATTCCCTAAAAATATCTAAAGGATGTATTCCCACGAGCAGCGAAGGCAATGAGATTTTGGTTTATCCTAATCCTTCGTCTTCCGGATTTAAAATTTATTTTTATTTAAACAGCCCTGCAACCTATACATTAACTGTGCACGATATGCTTGGTAGAATTATCCAACAGCACACCTTGGAAAATGTGCAAGTGACTACCGAATTGCTTGATTTAGCTGCTTATGCCAATGGTGTTTATATTTTACAAATTGATTCGGCTGACAAGCAGCTTGTAAAAAAACTGATAAAAAACTAAGTTCACAGGATACTGATTAAGAAAATATGCTCTATCCCATTCTTAAATTTATAATGAAAACAGCAACTCGAATTTTCTTCAAGGAAATTCGAATAAGTGGTTTGGAAAATATTCCAAAGGATAAGCCCATTATTATTGCAGCCAATCACAACAGTGCATTTATGGATGCAATAGTTACAGCTGTATTTATAGAGCCACAAATTTATTTTTTAACACGCTCCGATGTTTTTAATACACCTTTAAAAAGATGGATATTAAAAAAAATGAATCTCATTCCTATTTATCGCTTGCAGGAAGGAGCAGGAAATTTGCATAAAAACGAACAGACTTTTGAAGATTGTTATAAATTGCTCGCACAAAAAAAATCGTTACTCATTTTTTCAGAAGGCATTTGTATTCAAGAAAAGCGCCTTCAAAAATTAAAAAAGGGAACAGCTCGCATTGCTTTCGGTGCGCAACTTTACAATGATTTTAAATTGGATTTGCAAGTTCTACCATTGGGTATAAATTATACAAAACCGGCTCAATTTAGAAGTAATTTGTATTTAAAATTTGCTCCACCCATTCATGTAAATTCTTACAACGAACTATTTAAGGAAGACGAAAATAAAGCTTTTACTGCTTTTACACGCGATTTGGAAAAGCAAATGGGGGAACAAATCGTGAACCTTAAAAACAAAAATACCGATGAGCTCTATGATCAGCTGGTAGAAATTTATTTGCCGGAAGTGTTTGGGAAATTAAAATTGAATAGCGCAAACAAGGAGCATTATTTTTATGTTTTGCGCGGTATGGGCGAAGCATTAAATGAAATGTATGAAACTTCTCCAACCACCTGTGACAACCTGAAGGTTTTAACGGCTTCTTATTGGAAGGGATTGTCGGAGATTAAATTAAAAGATAAGGTAATAAAAAAGGGGGCAACTTCATTTGTTACTTTTGCGATGAAATGTGCGCTTGCAGTATTACTTTTTCCAATTCATTTAGTTTCTCTTGTTTTTAATTATTGGCCTTATAAGTTGTCTTTTCAAATCGCTCAAAAAACATGCAAGCACGTTGAGTTTGTGGCTTCAGTAATTATTGGCACCGCTGCATTTATGTATTTAATTTCATTTGTGGTGTGGGGTGCCATTGGTGCTTATTTTTTACCAACGTTGAGTAGCAAAATTGGAATTATTTTCGTGCTTCCGTTATTGGGATTTTTTAGTCTGCATTTCAATAGTTTTTTGAAAAATCTCGCTTTGGAAATAAATGGGATTCAAAATAAAGAAGCCTGCGCAAAATTAAAGCAACAGCGCAAGCATTTGATAGAACAATTAGAAGAATCGCTGCTCCCAAAAATAAAAAACCGCAACACATTACATGCTGCGGCTCTTAGGTAGGTTCTTCAATTTTTTAAACCGTTATTTTTACAATTTCACTCATCTTACCCACTTCGCGATCGTCATCAAAAAATATTATTTGATATTCACGTTCTTCCGATAAACTGCTATCTAACTTGGGTCGGTTATCCATGTATGGCGAAAAGGTGTCTAAGGCTAGAAACTTAAAATCTTTTTCAAATCCTCTTCGGCTATAAATTTTTGCCGGTAATTTAAAATTGTTTGCAAAATTTATCGCAACATTAAATCCGGTATGCATCAATTTTATTTCAGGTTTTAATTCTGAATATTCGGGTTTTGGTGCAGATTCTGGTTTTAATTGTGTTTTATTTTCTGCTAACGAAAAAGTATTTTCTTTTTTTATGCGTTGCTTGGGTTGCTCAGCCGGTACTTCAGCATGGTAATCGGATTTTGAAGCGGTGTTTGCATCTGCAACCGGAGCGGCAATAAAATTTACGAGTGAGGCAGGTTTGTGTGAGGCTGGACTGAATAATTTAAAAAAAGTTTGTTCAAGTAGTGACTGAACTCCAATTTTTGGATGCGATAAATGCTTAGCCATGTTGTGTGTTTTTTAGAAGTGTTAATTTCTTGTTCTGACTTTTCTACGCATTCATCTTTGCAAAGGTTACATTCATGGGAGTTATTTTTAAGGTAAAGATAAACTTTTTTAGAAGTACTTGTATTTCTTCACATTGGATGGTTATTAATTTAAGTTACAGTTATCGAAATTAATTTTGACACAGCAAAATTTTGAATAAATTTGTGTACATTAATAGCGCTATATACTTTTTAACCCAAAAAAATACCCTTATTAATCCATGAAAAAAATATTATTGTTTTTGGCTTTGCTGGCAGTATCGTCTCAAAGCCTTTATGCATCTCACATTAAAGGAGGTGAAATTACCTGGGATTGTATTAAAGCAGGTCAACCTAACGCAGGGAAATACATTTTTTATTTGCGGCTTTACAGAGATTGTAAAGGAATAGGATTTAGTGTTACCGGGCAAACAATTCAAGTGTTTAACCATCCACTAGTAACTACCATTCCGCTAAATTTTGTATTTCCATCAAACGATATTTCGCCCACGTGTAATGTTTATCCCGGAATGCCGGCCAATTTGGAACCCGCCTGATTGTGGAACGATTTTGCCGGCCGGAAATTTCCCTTCATATGGTACAACAAAAAATGGTGCTGTTGAAGAATTGATTTTTAAAAGTAATCCAACAACGCTTTCGGGAATACCAGGAGCAAATGGTTGGGTTTTTACGTGGGATGATTGTTGTCGAAATGCTGCAATTGTGAATTTGCTGGTTCCCCAAGAAGGGTTTACTCTTCGTGCTAAAATGTTCCGAACTAATAATGCCAATGGTACTGGTAAGAACATGAATCCTTGCTTCGATAATTCTCCACGATTTTCTGAAAAACCCGCCTCAGTTCTTGCGGCCGGTTATTTAAATTCATACAGTCCAAATGCATTTGATCCCGAATTGGATTCCTTGGTATATACATGGGCAAATCCTTTGGATGAATTTGAAGTAGGTGCGGTTTGGGGTCCTGGATCTCCAGACACTTTGCTATTTTCAGGTGGAATGTCAAAAAATAGCCCTTTCCCACAACCCTCGCTAGCATTTCCCAATAATGTGCCGGCTAGCTTAGATCCTATTACTGGAACTATTGTATATCGCTGCGATCAACCTGGAGATTATGTGAACGTGAATTGTGTAACCGCCTATAAATGTGGGAACAAAGTAGCCGAAATCTTCCGCGATATGCAGGTATCGGTATTTATAGGAACTGCGAACTTACCACCCAATGTGCTGTTACCTTTTTCAAATCATACTAGTTCAGATACCACTGTTACAGCCGGTGATTTAATTAGCTTTGATTTATTTGCATCGGATAATGATACGTTGGGCGATGGAAGTCCTCAAACCATTTCCATGTCGGCTTCCGGAGGCCAGTTTGATACAACTTCTTATGATACAGCCTCAACCAATTGCAATAAACCGCCTTGTGCAGGAATAAGCCCCTCCATGCCGCTTGTGAACCCTTCAGTTTTGAATGGAAAGTTTGTTTGGCAAACAGAATGTAATCACTTATCCTATTTAACAACCTGTTATAGCTACTCCAATACCTATACCTTTCAATTTATTTTTGCAGATGATAACTGTCCTGCGCCGGCAAAAAAATCTATAACAGCTACTATTCACGTGCTCAACCGGCCTCCTATTGATGCGAGTAAGTTTGTTTGCACCAAAGTGGCACCGAATGGTGATGTAACCCTCAATTGGATACCTCCAATCGATTCCTTGCACTCTTTTGATTCTTACCATATATATGGTTCAGTGCTTAAAAATGGTCCTTATACCGACTTGGACAGTATTGATACGCTATCCGTTAATACGACAACAATCGTTGGAGCAAATGCAACTACTAACCCGGTTTATTATTTTGTTCAAACGCGTTCTACCTGCAATGGGAAGGTAAGAGTTAATTCGGATACTTTGCGCACCATATTGACAAGTGTTACAAATAGTGGAAACAACAATGCCTCCATCGTATGGAACGCTCCACATAAGCCATTAGCTGCCTCCACCACAAGCCCCTATAAAATTTACAGAAAAGTAAATGGCATTTGGACAGCTGCACCGATAGCACTCACCACCGATACTTTTTATGTGGATACAATAGCAGTTTGTAATGAACTGGTTGAATATCGAGTTGAGTTAGAAGATGCTAATTGTACAACTGTTTCATCTATTGGTTCCGATAACTTTTCGGATACCGTTGTTCCGGATATCCCCCAACTAATTGTTGCCTCGGTGAATTTCACAAACGATTTAGCTACTTTATCCTGGCATCCCACATATTTAAAGGATACAAAAGGTTATTATGTGTACCAATACATTGGAGGGACGTATAATGTTATAGATACGCTAATTGGAATAAACGATACCACTTATACTTTTCTTGCTAGCACTGCCGGTATCGCTCCCGAAAGTTTTGCCATCGCTGCTTTCGATAGCTGTTCTAATACAAGTCCGATTGGAAATTATTTTACAACCAGCAACCTAACCGTGTTCGGCGACTTATGTAATGGTTCAAACAACTTAACTTGGACGCCTTACACTGATTTTGTGAACGGATTAAGCGGATATAATGTATATGTAAGTGTAAATTCGTCACCTTATAGCTTTTTAGCAACAGTAAATCCTAGTTTGAACGAATATATTCACGCCAATGTAGTTAATGGAACACAGTATGATTATTATGTTTCGGCGAATGATGCAGGTTCCAATTATCGCGCAACTACAAATCATGTTTCGCAGTTGGCTACCGTGCTAAAATTACCACAATTTACCTATGTGAGATATGCCTCAGTAACAACAAACGAAAAAATTGATTTGGCATTTATTGCGGATACTTCTGCGATTGTAAGACAATACAATGTATATCGTGCTGAGAACATTAATGGTCCTTATAATTTAATTGGTAGTGTTCCTTACGATACGAATTATACGCATTATTATAGCGATGTTACAGCCTTGCCTAGCGAAAGAAGCTATTTCTACAAGGTTATTTCAGTTGATGATTGTAATACTGAGCGAGCGCCTTCAAACGTAAGTAAGACTATTTTATTGAAGGCGGATGAAAATTTAGATATGGTGAACTTAATTATTTGGAGCGATTACAGAGGTTGGCCAAATGGGGTAAATGATGTGAAACTTTACCGTTATGTAGATGGCAACAAAAATTTAGAACCTATTGCTTTAGTTCCATTTACTACCAATCGCTTTCAGGACGATGTAAGTACTTATGCTTCTTATAATGGGGAGTTTTGTTATTCGGTTATCGCAAGAGAAGCCGCTGGAAATCCTTATAATTATGCTGATTCTGCCCAATCAAATATTATGTGTTTTGATCAGCAATCTACTATGTATATTCCCAATGCATTTTCTCCAACCGGTGCGAATCCTATTTTTAAACCCCATACTGTTTTTGTAAATACCGAAGGCTATTTGCTTCGTATTTTTAACAAATGGGGAAATATGCTATTTGAAACAACTAATCCGGATAAAGGCTGGGATGGTAAGGTTAATGGCGAACTTGTGCCGGATGGAGTTTATATTTACGTTATGAAATACCAAAATTCTGCCGGAGCGCCTAACGAACGACGTGGAGCACTAACCATAGTGAGATAATAAATTAAAATCAACTAAAGGGGTCTGGGAATTTATTTTTCAGGCCCTTTTTTGTTTGTCCGATGTGGTGTTAAGCAAAGCCTGCAACCATTGTAATTCTTTGAGTTAATTTCTGTTAATTCATAAACTGCTGCTATCTTCCATTAGGCTAATCGTTCAAATTTCCTATTTTTGTTCACTTTTTAAAAAAATCGCATTTTTCTAAGCAACAAATGACAGGCAAGATAATCGGCGAAGGCCTTACCTACGATGATGTTTTATTAATTCCTGCCTACTCTGAAGTGCATCCGAAGGATGTGAATATTGCTTCACGCTTTACAAAAAAAATATCCTTGAATACTCCCATTATTTCGGCGGCAATGGATACGGTTACCGAATTTGAGATGGCAATTGCTATTGCGCAAGAAGGTGGTTTAGGTGTACTTCATAAAAATATGAGTATAGCCGCACAGGCTGAGCAAGTTCGAAAAGTGAAACGGTCCGAAAGTGGAATGATACTGGATCCAATCACTTTAAATATTAATGCCAAAGTAGGTGATGCCTTTCAAATAATTAAGGATAATAAAATTGGAGGCATTCCCGTAGTTTCCGAAAAAAATGAACTGTTGGGGATTATTACCAATCGTGATTTGCGCTTCGAAAAAAATATGAGCCTTCCGGTGCGGGAAGTCATGACATCCAAAAATATCATTACCACCCAAAACGGGAAAGATTTAATTAAAGCTGAAAACACCCTCCGGAAATTTAAAATAGAAAAGCTTCCGGTAGTTGATAAAAACAATAAACTGGTTGGCTTAATCACTTATAAGGACATTACCAAAACACGCATCCGACCTAATGCATGTAAGGATGAGTTTGGTCGCTTGCGCGTGGCAGCGGCAGTAGGTGTTACCGCCGATACTATGGAAAGGGTGAGTGCACTCGTAAAAGCCGGGGTGGATGCAATTGTTATAGATACCGCCCACGGGCATTCTAAAGGCGTGATTGATACTTTAAAAAAGGTTAAGAAGAGCTTTCCTAAATTAGAAGTTGTTGTAGGAAATATAGCCACTGCTGAAGCGGCAATTGCATTAGCCAATGCAGGTGCAGATGCGGTTAAAGTAGGAATAGGGCCGGGTTCTATTTGCACCACACGTGTTATTGCCGGTGTAGGTGTTCCACAGTTGACAGCAATATTTGAAACAGCACAAGCTTTAAAGAAAAAAAATATTCCGGTAATTGCAGATGGGGGTATTCGATACACCGGTGATATTGTTAAAGCGATAGCAGCGGGTGCAAGCTCTATTATGGCAGGATCCTTTTTTGCCGGTGTGGAGGAGTCTCCGGGAGAAACTATTATATTTGAAGGGCGAAAATTTAAAGCCTACAGAGGAATGGGTTCGATAGAAGCCATGCAAAGTGGGAGTAAGGACAGGTATTTTCAGGAAGATGAGCACGACTTTAAGAAACTGGTTCCGGAAGGAATTTCAGGGAGGGTACCTTACAAAGGGCAATTAAAGGAAGTGATGCACCAATTTATTGGCGGATTAAAAGCAGGAATGGGATATTGTGGTGCAACGAACATTACCGCTTTACAAAAGGCTAAATTTATAAAGATTACCAGTGCTGGCGTAAAAGAAAGTCACCCGCACGATGTTATTATTACTAGAGAAGCTCCTAATTATAGCAGATAAATAAATCAAAAATCAATTAACTAAATGAATATGAAAATGAACAGCGTAAAAGGTTTTTTAGCAACAGTGTTAATAGCATCTACTTTTGCTACTGTTGCGCAGGATAAAGACCCTGTTTTAATGACTATTGCGGGAAAAAATATTACCCGATCCGAATTTCAATCCATTTACAATAAAAACAATCCAAAAAATTCGGAAGCCGATTCCAAGTCAATTGATGATTATGTTCAGTTGTTTGTTAATTTTAAATTGAAGGTAAAAGAAGCTGAGGAAATGGGCTTGGATACCACCAAAGATTTTAAAAATGAGTTGGAAGGATACCGCAAGCAATTAGCGCAACCTTATTTAACTGATAACGATGTGAATGATCAACTCTTGCGTGAAGCGTATGAGCGTTCTAAAACGGATGTGCGTGCAAGCCATATATTGATAAAACTCGACCAAAATGCTTTACCAAAAGATACCATAAAAGCCTACAACCAAATAATGGCAATCAGAAGTCGCATTTTAAAAGGAGAAGATTTTGGTAAATTGGCGCGTGAGAACTCACAAGACCCTTCCGCAAAAGACAATGCCGGAGATTTGGGATATTTTACTTCTATGCAAATGGTTTACCCATTCGAATCTATGGCATATACCACCAAGCCGGGTGAAGTTTCGATGCCGGTGCGCACTCGATTTGGTTACCACTTAATTAAAGTGTTGGATAAGCGTCCTGCTCAAGGTCAAATTATGGCAGAGCACATTATGGTTAAAACTTCCAGAGGGCAAGCAGCTCAGGATTCTATCGCTGCCAAGCAAAAAATTGATGAGATTTATGCAAAGATCAAAGCAGGAGAGAACTTTGAAGATTTAGCCAGACAACAATCAGATGATAAAGGTTCGGCAAAAGAAGGTGGAAAACTACCTTTATTTGGTACCGGAAGAATGGTAATGGAGTTTGAAAAGGCTGCCTTTGCACTTCAAAATGATGGGGATTATTCAGAGCCGGTGAAAACACAATACGGCTGGCACATTATTAAACGCTTAGAGAAAAAAGCAATTCCAACTTTTGAAGAAAGTAAAGCTGATTTGAAAAGTAAAGTTACTAAGGATTCAAGAGCACAAAAAAGTAAAGAAAGTTTGGTGGCACGTATAAAAAAGGAGAATAATTTTAAAGAAAATACCAAAGCACGCGACGAGTTTAATTCCTTAATTGATACTACTTATTTTGAAGGTACTTGGAGCAAAGACAAAGCTGCAAAACTTACCAAAGAATTGTTTTCATTGGCGGATAAAAAATATACTCAGGTTGATTTTGCCAACTACTTAGAAAATCATCAAACAAAACGGCCAAAAATTGATGGCGGTGTGCTGGTAAAATCAGTATACGATCAATTTGTTAGCGAAAGCTGTATAGCATATCAAGAAAGTGTTTTAGATAAAAAATATCCTGATTTTAAAGCGTTAATGCAGGAATATCGCGATGGGATTCTTTTATTTGATTTGACCGATAAAAAAGTATGGGGTAAAGCGGTGAAGGATACTGCCGGTATTGAGGAATTTTATCAAAAGAATAAGGGAAATTACATGTGGGAGCAACGTGTGGATGCAAATATATATACCTGTGCAGATGCTAAAATTGCAGAGCAAGTGCGTAAATTAATCAAGAAACAAGAAAAAGCGAATTTTTCAAACGATTCACTTATGGCGATGGTGAACAAAAATTCTCAATTAAATTTGAGAATCGACAATGGGAAATTTGTGAAAAATGAAAATGAATTTATTGATAAAGTGCAATGGGTAGAAGGTTTGTCAGAAAATATTTCTAAAAATAACCAAATCGTTTTTGTAAGAATCAACAAGGTACTTCAACCGGATGTTAAGAAATTGAATGAAGCAAGAGGTTTAGTTACATCCGATTATCAAAATTATTTGGAGAAAGAATGGATTCAAAGCTTACGCCAAAAATACCCAGTGAGCATTGACCGAGCAGTACTTGGAACAGTAAAATAAGTACTAGTAAATTATTGTCAAAGCCGTCTTAGTTGAAAAGCTGAGGCGGCTTTTTTATTGAAATTTTTAAAAGTGAAAATATCCTCTGAACCGTAAAATTTGCATTGCTATGAGTTTATATCTTAAATAAACCGCAAAGGAAGCTAAGAAGGCGTTTAGGTCGCTAATTTTCAAATTTGCATTGGTTAGAAACCATTATGTGTAAATGAAATCGCTTAGGCGATGCGGTCGCAAAGATTAAATTAGTTAAGTCTGCAAGAATGCTGGAGTTAAATAAAACCGAATTGGGTTTAGAAGGCTTTGAAGAAAAAGTTCTTGGTAACTTATTTAGTTGTGTTTTATGAAACTTTATCTCTTCGAATTAGCAAAGAAATTATTGCTGAAATAACGGTTCCAAAAAGGATATTAAAGGGGATAATTAAAATAACGCCTTGTAGAATTCTGATCAAACTTTTTGAATTTTCAATTTCTTGCGGCGTGGCATTGGGATTTTGCTGAATTAAAAAGTCGGTATTTACAAAAGCATAATTAATGAAAGTAAAAACTCCTAATGCAATTGCATAATATACTGATGTAAGCACACCTGTGCGCATGGAAGTTTTAAAATCGATGACTCCGCCCAATTCTTTTTCACGAACTGTCCACATCGAAAGTGCAATAAAAGCGAAGTAAATCAGGTAACCGATAATGCCTGCGAAAGAGGCCACACCTGGGGTTTTTATTTCAAGAAAATGTTCACTTATTAACCAAATTCCGGCAAGAATTCCAGCCAGTAATCCGTATTTAGTTGGAGTTTTCATCTGCACCAAAACAACAGTTCGTTTAACCGTTCATTGAGATTAAAAATTCCTCGTTGCTGAGGGTGTTTTTCATTTGATTGCGCAAGAATTCCATTGCTTCTAATGGAGTCATATCTGCTAAGTGATTACGCAAAATCCATACCCGTTGCAGTGTTTCTTTATCCACCAATAAATCATCTCTACGTGTGCTTGACGCCACAATGTCGATAGCCGGGAACATTCGTTTGTTACTAATTTTGCGATCGAGTTGTAGCTCAGAATTACCGGTACCTTTAAATTCCTCAAAAATTACCTCATCCATTTTAGAACCTGTTTCGGTAAGTGCAGTTGCAATTATCGTAAGCGATCCCCCATTTTCAATTTTTCGAGCTGAACCAAAAAAGCGTTTCGGTTTATGTAGCGCATTGGCATCCACACCACCCGACAAAACCTTACCTGATGCAGGTTGTACCGTATTGTAAGCACGTGCCAAGCGGGTAATGGAATCGAGCAATATCACCACATCGTGGCCGCATTCCACCATGCGTTTTGCTTTTTCTAAAACGATGTTGGCAATTTTAACGTGGCGATCAGCAGGTTCATCAAAAGTACTCGCAATAACTTCTGCTTTTACACTACGCGCCATATCGGTAACCTCTTCTGGGCGTTCATCAATCAATAAAATAATTAAATACGCTTCGGGGTGATTGCCTGCAATGGCATTTGCAATATCTTTTAGTAATACTGTTTTACCGGTTTTAGGTTGCGCAACAATCAGCGCACGTTGTCCTTTACCAATAGGTGTAACTAAATCAAATATGCGTGAACTCATATTCGACTGAGCATGTCCGGTAAGTTTAAATTTTTCGAACGGGAAAAGCGGGGTGAGGTATTCGAAAGGCACACGATCGCGCACATAAGAAGGCTCGCGGCCATTTATTTTCTCTACTTTTATTAAAGGAAAATATTTTTCACCTTCTTTTGGCGGACGGATGCTTCCGCGCACAGTATCACCTGTTTTTAAACCAAATAATTTTATTTGAGATTGAGAAACATAAATATCATCCGGAGAGTTTAAATAATTATAGTCAGACGAACGAAGAAAGCCATATCCATCGGGCATAATTTCGAGCACGCCTTCGCTAATAACGATTCCATCAAAGTTATATTGATTTTCAATTCTTTTTTCGGGGCGTTGGCGATTAAAATTATCACGTGGGCGCTCGTCCATTTGATTTTGAAAATCCTTTGTTTCTGTTTCTTGACGTTGGGCTGGCTCAGGTGCTGCTACAGTTTCTGTGGGGATATTTATTACCGGCTCCGTTGCAACAATTGCAGGTGGTTCAAATGCAGGAACAGGTATATTTTCGGGTTCAACTTTTGGAGCAATTGGTTCTGTAAATAGTGTTGCGCTGGCATCATTTTGAATAGTTTCCTTATCCACTGGAGCGCTAACTTCTTTTATCTTGCGAGGTCTTCCGGTGCGCGGTTTTGGCTCCTTTTTGGTTTCAGTGGCAGCAGCCCTAGGCTCCATTCCGCTATTGCCTTGCTTTTCAATGATTGCAAATATCAAATCTTGCTTGGTAAGAGAATCACTGTTTTCAACAGCTAAATTAGCTGCAATAGCTTTGAGCTCGTCAACAAGCTTACTATTCAATTCAATAACATCGTACATAATAAAAATTTTAAAAAATAAGTTGGGGAATTAGCGTGGAAATTCTAAAACAGGAATTTGCTTAATGAGAAATATGTAGTTAATACGTAAAATAATTTGGGACTGGATGAAAATTAGTTCGGAAAGGCTGAACTGAAATGTGTTGCAATATTACAATTATTTTAATTACAAAGAAAATATTTTTTGGGCCAATTGCTGGATAGGAGTATAATCGCTTTGATTTTTATCTTTGTAATCTTTACTAAATTAAATAACCCTATGTTACAACGTATCCAAACCCTTTATTTACTTGGTGTATTTATATGTGCTCTAGTTCTGTTCTTTACCCCCCTTGCTTCTGTTACCACTTCAGGTAATAGCTATCAATTCGCTATTGCAGGATTTGATATGGTAGGCAATGGAATTCAGAAACGGATTGTTTCAACTTTGGCATTGGTTGTATTAAATGCACTTGTTTGTGGTATTTCTTTCTTGGCAATTTTTACATTTAAAAATAGATTGAAACAAATTTTAATTGCTCGAATTGGCTTACTAATGCTTGTTTTGTTGGTTGCTTCACTATTTTATTATTTCGAGAATGCACTTGCCGTTATTGGAGATTTAGATAAATTAAATTCAGCAAATGGACAGGAGGTAAATTATTCGGTGGCTGCAAGCTTACCACTGCTTGCTATAGTATTAATAATTTTGGCAATTCGAGCCATAAATCAAGATGAGGAATTGGTGCGCTCTGCGGATCGCATTCGTTAATTATTTTAAACCAAGTTCAATAACTTCCAAGTCGCTAATTTTTTCTTTATCGATAACAAAGCGCAAAATGGTTTTCATTTTATGGAATCCCTGAATACCGCATGCGCCCGGATTCATGTGCAATAAGTTTAGTTTCTTATCGTACATTACTTTCAATATATGTGAGTGTCCGCAAATGAATAATTTAGGAGGCTTCGTTTCCAGTTCCAGACGAACAGCAGGGGAGTAATGCCCGGGATAACCGCCAATGTGTGTCATCCAAACATCCACATTTTCGCAAAAAAATCGCTGATGTAAGGGATGTACTTTTCGAACATCTTGTCCATCAATATTTCCATACACCGCTTTGAGGGGTTTTAGTTTTTCCAACTCGTCTGCAATCGCAATAGTCCCAATATCTCCGGCATGCCATATTTCGTCAACAGTTTCGAGGTATTTAATTAATTTAGGGTCGAGGTAACCATGCGTATCCGAAAGGAGGGCTATTTTTTTCAATTCGAATTATATATATAAAATTAGAAATCCCGATACAGATTTGAAAGCGCTGTATGTATTCCAATGAAGAGGTAAGAACACTTTTCATTTGTGAGTGCATTCGTTTGAAGGCGTTCTAAAACTCCAAGTTCAAACCGAATGTTATTGGCACGATTAATCAAATATCCTATTGAGAATTGGATGGTACTTATTTGGGTTTTATTACCTTGCAGGGTAGCATTCCCAAATTCTTGAAAATGACTGTTGTTTGAGCGATAGATATTTTGTCCAAAATTAACTCCTGCACTGTCGAATCCTACTGTTGCAGACGTGAATTTTAAATCGAATAATAATAATTTGTATTGATATTTAATACCCGTAAAATACTCTGAAAAATTTGCTCCTAAGGGGTGGGCAAGCGATTCGTTAAAGTGACCGTAATTTTGATAGGTATTGGAATGTGCGTAAGTGTAAGGTCGTACATAATTCCATTCGAGTTGAAGAAATAAATTTTCGATTTTAAACAGATCAAAAGATTTAAAACCTACTTGAAATCCTTGTTTATTAGCCCACCAGCCACTTTGTGCTTTTACTTCTTTCAATAAAAATTCATCTATCAAAACCTGTCCATAAAGCTGTTGTTTTTTGAAAAGATTTATTTTAAAACTGGCTCCAATAAAAGCATTGTCGCTGCTTCCCAAAGAATATTCAGTAGGGCGATAAAAAATTACAGGGTTTAAATAATTTACATCATAGCCTAAATTGCGGGATGAAGTATCGCGCGATTGCCAAATGATACTTTCAAAAAAACTAATGTTGATGCGCTTTGTAGCATTCCAACTCAAATAATGAAAAGTGGCGTATTTGTTTTTAAATCGGGAAGTTTTCCCATATGAATTTCGAATGTCGGTAAAGTGTGTAAACAGATTTACATATTTAATTTTCCAAATACTTGTGGTGATTTTAAAGTAGTTGTAATTGCTCGAAACATCCGAAAGCAAAAGGGAGCGGTAGCCATCGCCAAAGAAATTTTTACCCCTTCCTAAAGCAAAATTGAAATGTGTATTGGGAGTGTAGGAGAGGTATCCATTCCATTGCACATTTGTATATCCAAGTTTGGAATAGTAAGCATATCCGTTACCGGCAATAACTTTATTTTCTTTAGAATAATCCGCAAGATAATTAGGAAGCGAAGCATTGCTGTTCATAAGCTGCACTTCCAAGGCGATTTTTTTTTTGAAATTCACGTTTAATTTACCTCCTAATCGTGTATCAAGCAAAGATTGAGATTTTGAAAATTCATAACCCGGCAGCACTGTGAGAATTGGTGCAACTGCAATATCTAACTTGTTTTCAGACACTGCCTGTGAGCCGGATAAAAATAAAATTTTCATCATTCGGTTTTTTGGTATACTAAAGGTGTCGACAAACAAGCTTGTTTCGGATAATAAATAAGGCTTGACGTTGCTATGGAAATTGTTAGGACTAGCGCCTGCGCGCTTTTCTATTTGGAGCGTTACATCTCTATTTAGCAGCGAAAATGCCGATTGAGCAAAAGAAGAAAAAGTGGATAATAAAAGAAATAAGCAACTCCAATTAAAGCTCTTAATGGTGCGAACAAAATTCAAAATTCCTTTAGTTTTTTTTGGGTTTAAACATAAGGGGTATAACAAAAAGTAGAAATGCTGTTAGCATCACTACGGTGAAGGAGGTATTAGCCCCATAAGTTCTTGTGTATACCGCAAGCGATATAATTAAGGCATTAACGGCAACCAATGCAAAAACGGTTTGGCGGTGATTGAATCCCAAATCTAAGAGGCGATGATGTAAATGGTTTCGGTCGGCTGTAAAAGGAGAGATGCCTTTTGCAATGCGAATAATGAATACCCTCAAGGTATCGAACAAAGGAAAAATCAGCACAGCAATAGCAAAAACAGGTCGTGATATTTCGCTAAGTGGGGAAAATAACTTGGATTGATCGAATTCAATTAAGCGAATAGACATAACCGCAAAGAACATTCCGATTACAAGTGATCCACTATCTCCCATAAAAATTTTGGCGGGCGAAAAATTAAACCACAAAAAACCCAAAAGTCCTCCCGCTAAAGCAATAGCAAGCACAGCCATAGAATGATCGCCGGCAACATGAAACCAGGTACCAAATGAAAGTGCCCCTACAAATCCAATACTACCGGCTAAACCATCAACACCATCAATTAAATTAAATGAATTAACAATTACAATAATGGTAAAAATGGAAAGAAAAATACTCGCCCACTCCGGGATTTCATTTACACCAAGAATGCCGTGCAAGCTGGTAATGCGTACATTTGCCATTAGCACCAAAATCATGGCAACAAGAAGGTGAGCGAGCAGTTTTTTGATAGCTGCTGTACCAAAAATATCATCTTTTACACCTACAAAAAAGAGTACTAAAGAAGTGGCAATAATAAAATTGTAAATTATAATAGTATGCGAGGGAAACCAAAGCGACCAAGAGAATAAAGTGCCGGCATATATCATAATTCCGCCCATAGTGGGCGTTTTATGTTTGTGGTGTTTTCGAAATTCTTCGGGGTCGTCAAATAGATTTTTTAATTCAGCAACCTTAATTAATGAAGGTATCGAAAAGAGCACAATTCCAAAAGCGGTAAAAAAGGCAAGTAATAATGTATTCACAATAAATGTTTAAGTAGTGAGGCTATTTTTCAAACTTAGTAAAATTATCTTATACTAAAAATCGTAATAGTTATTGAATAGGGCAGTTTTAATTCCAAAATAGATAAGTGTGTTATTTCGTTCGGTAATTGGAGAAAGTTCACTTCGATTTACAATTTGCGCAAAAACACTGAGGTTGGTTGCTGGATTTATAAGGTAGGCAAGTTTTATTTCCTGATACATTAAATTGGTACGAAGTCCTTGTAAAAAGGAGTTATTCACAGAAGAAAGTCCATTCACTGCCTTATTATCAGAGGCAAAAACTTCCTTTCCATAACTTTTTTTGAGGCTATCCGCACCATAATGGGCATAATTAAATTTTAGTTCCACAAAAATATCTTTCCAGTGATAGTTTAAAAAGCCTAAATATTCAATAAAATTTGCTCCAAGCGGATGTGTGAGCGATTGCCCATAATGGGTGTAGCTTTCGGACGGAATGCTGTGCGCATAGGTATAAGGGCGAACGCGGTTGACTTCAGCTTGAACAATTAAATTTTCAATTCCAAAAACATTAAAATACATACCTCCCAATTGGAAACCTGATTTATTTCGAAGGGCATTGCGTGTACTTGAAAAATCATCTATAACATATTGTCCGTAGAGGGTAATATTTTTAGTTACCAATGCTTTGAAATCTGCTCCCAACAATACATTTGGCGATTTATTTAATCCATATTGAAATGCAGAAGAAAAGATTACCGGGTTTAAAACATTCCAATTAAAATAAGGATGAATAGAATCACGTACTTGAAAAATGGTTCCTTGGAAAAGACTAAGCTTAAATTTTTTGGAAGGAAAAAGCGTTAGGTATTGAAAGCTAGCTGATTTCTTTTTAAAGAGCGGTTCATTCAAATTACTAGAGTAAATGCGCACCCTGTCTACTACCTGAAGTGATGCATAGGTAACAGAATAATTTATCCATTTTGTATGTAAATTGAGTTGCGCAAAAGGATAATTAAAAGCATTATCAGAAAGTAAAAGAGAGCGATATCCGCTTCCAATAAAAGGTTTCCCATGTCCTGCGCGGATGCTTAAAAAATTAAAAGGAGCATAAGCGATCGTTCCGGATGAAGCTGCATAGTCGTATCCATTGATTTTAAATTTTTTCCACCTGCCTTGACCCGGCACAACTTTGAACGTATCTACAAAAGCATCCATGTAAGTAGGGAAAGTGGATTGATTTTCCATGAAAGTACTTTCAAAAGAAAAATCAGAACCGATATTACCTTTCACCCAAACACCTCGTGAATTTGTAATTAGTTTTTCATGCAAAGAATCCTTTAAATCGAAACCGGCATTGAAATTAAAAATGGGATCGAGTTGTAAAAAAAAATCGCTTGTTTTTACGCGAACAAAACTTTGGCGTCGCAACTTTCGGTGAAAGTAATTTTTTTTTTGTTGACGTGGATATAGAATAGAATCAATTCTTTCGAGTTGAGCATAATTGATTAATTGGGTATTAAACTCTTTTAATTCACTACTATCCTGATTTAAAAAATTGTTAAGATAAAGTTTAAACTCTCGATTGGCGTAAGGCGCAGGAGATTGTGCTATACTTCCTGTAGAAAAAAGGAGCGAATAAATAAAAAGAGAAGACAGTATTAAACGAACTGCCTTTCTAATTGGATGCATCGATTTAGGAATGCGCAAATGCTGCATCTAATTTGTTTTTTACCTCGGCGTATACTGCTGAAATTCCTTCTTCCAACTCAATCTTATGTTTCCAACCAAAGGAATGTAGTTTGCTTACATCCATTAATTTTCGTGGAGTGCCATCCGGTTTTGATGCATCAAACTTAAGTTCTCCATCAAAGCCAACAATTTTTTTAATAAGCAATGCAAGGTCTTTGATGCTGATATCGTGTCCCACACCAATATTTACTAAACCTGCCTCATTGTAATGCTCCATAAGATAAAAACAAGCGCTGGCTAAATCATCGGCATGCAAGAATTCACGCAAGGGTGCTCCGCTTCCCCATATTTCAACAGTAGCACTTTTTTCCATTTTTGCGGTGTGGAATTTTCGCAACAAGGCGGGCAGCACATGAGAGTTTTTTAAATCGTAATTGTCGTTTGGTCCGTATAAATTGGTGGGCATTACCGAAATAAAATTACATCCGTATTGACTTCTGTAAGCGTCGCACATTTTGATGCCGGCAATTTTTGCAACAGCATAGGGTTCATTTGTGGGCTCTAAAATTCCGGTAAGTAGATACTCTTCTTTAAGCGGTTGCGACGCCATTTTGGGATAGATGCAAGAAGAACCAAGAAACATCAACTTCTTAGCTTCATTGCGATAAGCACTATCAATAACATTGCTTTGAATCATTAGATTCTCGTATAAAAAATCAGCCCGATAAGTATTGTTAGCTACAATTCCTCCCACTTTTGCAGCAGCTAAAAAAACATAGTCCGGTTTTTCTTTGGCAAAAAAATCCGCAGTATCTTGTTGCTTTCTTAAATCAAGTTCTTTTGAACTTCTCAGTATAAAATTTGTGAACCCTTCAGCTTTAAGTTTTCGGTGTATTGCCGAACCTACCATTCCGTTGTGTCCGGCGATGTATATTTTTGATTCTTTATTCATGCAACCTTATTCATTAAAATTTAAAATACTATGTCCACCTTCCAGCAAATACTTGTCGCGTTTAAACAGGGCCACATCTGATGCAACCATTTCTTTCACCAATTCTTGCACAGTAAGTTTTGGTTCCCAGCCCAGTTTTTCTTTAGCCTTACTCGCATCGCCCACCAATAAATCTACTTCTGTGGGTCGGTAATATTTTGGATCAATTTCTACCACAACTTTTCCGTTTGTTTTATTCACGCCTTTTTCGTTTTCAGCTTTACCTTTCCATTGAATTTCAATTCCCACTTCGGCAAAAGCCAATTCGATAAAATAGCGAACGGATATTTTTTTTCCGGTAGCCAACACAAAATCATCCGCTTTTTCTTGTTGCAGCATTAACCACATTCCTTCTACGTAATCGCGTGCATGTCCCCAATCGCGCTCCGCATCTATATTTCCCATGTACACTTTTTCTTGCAAGCCTAAACTTATTTTAGCAACAGCACGGGTGATTTTTCGAGTTACAAAGGTTTCACCCCTTACAGGGCTTTCGTGATTAAATAAAATTCCGTTGCATGCAAATAGATTATAGGCTTCGCGATAGTTTTTTACAATCCAAAAACCATATAATTTTGCTACTCCATAAGGACTTCTTGGATAAAACGGAGTGGTTTCCTTTTGTGGAATTTCCTGCACCTCGCCATAGAGTTCAGAGGTAGAAGCCTGATAAAATTTGGTTTTCTTCTCGAGTCCTAAAATACGAATGGCTTCCAATAATCGAAGCGTTCCTAAACCATCTGAATTTGCTGTGTATTCAGGAGTTTCAAACGAAACTTTAACATGTGATTGTGCCGCCAAATTATAAATTTCATCGGGTTGAACTTCTTGTACGATGCGGATCAAATTTGTTGAATCCGTTAAATCGCCATAGTGTAAATAGAAGTTTACTTTATTTTCGTGTTGATCTTTATAGAGGTGATCAATTCTGTCGGTATTAAACATGGAAGAACGTCGCTTTACGCCATGAACGATATACCCTTTTGCCAAAAGAAACTCCGCCAAATACGAACCATCCTGTCCGGTAACTCCTGTAATTAATGCAACTTTTGCCATTTCTAAATTATTTAATTTCTTTATTTTAAATTTAAATTCGTATTAATAACCTGCCTTAGCAGCTCCAATATTTTCGATGGGATGCCAAGTGGTTTTTATTTCTTGTGTGTCTAAAATTGCATAAGGTCCTTGCGCTTTTTCTTCCATGGAGTTGCCTTTACTGTGCACAAAAACGCGCTTCACATTTAGTGTTGCATTTTCCTGAATGGTTTTAATTTCGGCTGCATCGGTTCCAAAATAAAGCATTGCATTCACATCCATGTGTGAGGAGAAATGGGAAATTAACTCTTTGGTTTGTCCGGTTAAAATGTTTACCACACCACCCGGAACATCGCTGGAATTGATAACTTCGGCAAAGGTGATGGCACATAAAGGTTTGCTTTCGGATGCCAAAACAATACAGGTATTTCCGCCTGCAATTGTTGGAGCAATGCTGGAAACCAATCCGATTAATGAATTTTCTTGAGGAGCTACAATGGCAACTACCCCCATTGGTTCGGTCACAGAAAAATTAAAATGCGAAGAAGCAACCGGATTCACAGCACTAAAAAGTTGCTGATATTTATCGCACCATCCGGCATAATATACCAAACGATCGATGGCCAAATTAACTTCAGCCTCTGCGCTTTTTTGAGTGGAGCCTTGCAACATTAATTCGCTAATAAATTGCGCATTTCGCCCTTCAAGCATTTCTGCCATGCGGTATAAAATTTGACTTCGGTTAAGTCCGGATTTTGCGCTCCATCCGCCAAAAGCGCCGCGGGCAGCCACAACAGCATTCCTAAAATCTTTTCGCGAAGAAAGGCAAATGCTGGCCAACACTTCACCGTTTTTATTTTTTAAAGGATAGTACCTTCCTGATTCAGTGCGCGGAAATTGTCCGCCAATATAAATCTTGTATGTTTTTAAAATTTCCAATCTTGACATTTTTAATATATTTTAGTTTGGAACGCTGATTTATTTTAAGATAATAATTGCTTTTAGAAAATCATAAAAAATCTTAATCATCATAATTAATCTGCGTTCTATTCAGTTAAAATTTTACGTAAGCAGAAAGGCCATGCAAACCTCCTTCTCGTCCAAAACCGCTTTCTTTGTATCCTCCGAAAGGAGAGGTAGGGTCAAATTTATTGTAAGTGTTTGCCCAAACTACTCCTGCACGCAATTTAGTAGTGAGGTTAAAAATTTTGGAACCTTTATCTGTCCATACGCCGGCAGATAATCCATAAGGAATATTATTCGCTTTTTCAATTACTTCCTCAATGGTTCTAAAAGTTTGTACTGCCAGCACCGGCCCAAAAATTTCTTCCTGAACAATACGATGAGACTGTGATGCATTTAAGAACAAAGTTGGCCTGCAAAAGAATCCTTTCTTGGGAAGGGCGCAAGAATTCTGATAAAACTCAGCACCTTCATTTTTTCCAATGGAAATGTATTCGTTTATTTTTAAGAGTTGTTCTTTCGAATTAATCGCACCGATATCTGTATTCTTATCCATAGGATCACCTACAATTAAGGTCTCCATGCGGTCCTTCAATTTTTGAATTACCATATCGGCTATGCCTTCTTGTACAAATAGGCGAGAACCTGCACAGCATACATGACCTTGATTAAAGAAAATGCCATTCACAATTCCTTCTACCGCTTGATTTATGGGAGCATCATCGAAAATAATATTCGCTGCTTTACCACCTAATTCAAGTGTTATTTTTTTGTTGGTTCCTGCAATTGACTTTTGAATTCGTTTACCCACATCTGTGCTTCCTGTGAACGCAATTTTATCTACATCTTTATGGTTAACAATGGCAGCTCCTGTTTTTCCTGCACCGGTAATTATGTTCACCACTCCATCAGGTAATCCGCAATCCGCAATAACTTCAGCGAGCTTTAATGCTGTAAGCGAAGTTGTTTCAGCTGGTTTCAACACCACGGTATTGCCGGTAGCCAAAGCAGGTGCTATTTTCCACGCTGCCATTAAAAGAGGGAAATTCCAAGGAATTATTTGACCGGCAACTCCTAAGGGTTGCGGAGTTCTATTTGGAAAAGCATATTCTAATTTATCGGCCCAACCGGCATAATAGAAAAAATGATTGGCTGCTAAAGGAATATCAATGTCGCGCGATTCGCGAATAGATTTACCACCATCCATGGTTTCGATAACCGAAAATTCTCGGGCACGTTCTTGAATGGTACGTGCAATTCGGTAGATGTATTTGGCTCTTTCTTTCGCAGGCATTTTGCTCCATACGTTGTTATAAGCATCGCGCGCAGCTTTAACTGCTTTGTTTACATCCGCTTCATTCGCTTCTGCGATATCCGCAATTTTTTCTTCCGTAGCCGGATTAATGGTAGGGAAATACTTTCCGCTTTGTGGTTTAACCCATTTCCCGTTAATAAACAAATCATATTGTTTCTTTAACTGAATATGTCCGGTGCTCTCCGGTGCTGGTGCGAAGGTGCTACCCCAGCCGCTGCTAAAATCTAATTTTGGTGTTTCTTTTTTTGCCATAGTTTATGTTTTGGTTAAACCGATTAGGTTTTGTTTCCTAAATGGTTTGGCTATACTCAATTTTTTGATGGTGACATGTTAAAAAGTGTTCTTTGTTCTCAAACCAACTCATTGCTTCATCTCGTTTCAATTTGGTTGCTTTATCGCTTGATAATGCCTCGAAAGATGAAAATTTCCAATCCTCAATTTTTGTAACAAGTTTGTTTTGAAGTGGGCTATTGTGCATGTTAATGAGGCATTGCATTAAATCGCTTGAAGATTCCAAAAGCTTAATTTTAAAACCTTTCGCAAACAAATTCCCTCTTTTTTTCTGCTGCTCATTAATCGATTTAGAATAGGCATTAAAAAAATTGGAAAATAAACGTGAGATATGCATTCCGAAAATATCCAAATTCGCCATTCCTTCTCCTACAGAAAGTGCTTTAATTGATTCCAATGTAACTGTTTCATCCGGGAAATTGCCATTCATTTTTAGATACTCAAAAACACTTTTTTCGTCTTTTATTTTGATAAGCAATTGAAAATGATTTGGTAATAAGCAATAGCCATAAAGGTCTGCAAATGGCAAAACGGTTTCTGAAAACTTCTTTAAAAAGAAAAAATAATTTTCATCTGTATAAAAAAACAGCTCCTTCCCATTTTCCGGGCTAAAGATGTTATAAAAATTTCCGCACTTCAACGCTTCTTTCTGGTACATATTAATCTGCTCAACCTATCGTTCTTTCGAGAATAAATGCTATTCAATTAATCCTTTGAAAAATAATCCCCACTCTGATAAACGCCGGTTTTTTCTTTCATCAATTGCATTAAGATATCGTTCGCCAAGCTACTCGCTCCAAATCTAAACCATTCATTACTTAACCAAGCATTACCAAGGGTTTCGCGTAACATTATCAAATAATGCAATGCCGATTTAGCGGTGGATATGCCCCCTGCAGGTTTCATTCCTATCATTTTGCCTGTAGCATAGTAATGGTCACGGATGGTTTCGAGCATAACTAGCGTAACCGGCATGGTGGCTGCGGGTGATATTTTGCCGGTGGAAGTTTTTATAAAATCAGCTCCGGCATGAATGGCAATTTCGCTAGCTAAACGTACATTGTCTAAAGTTGAAATTTCGCCTGTTTCAAAAATAACTTTTAATCTTGCTTTTCCGCAAGCTTCCTTAATTGCAGCAATTTCATCAAAAACAAAATTGTAATTCTTTTTTAAGAATTCGCCTCGTGAAATCACCATGTCTACTTCATCGGCACCGTTATCGACAGCAAATTTTGTATCGGCAATTTTTATGGCTCTGGTGGATTGTCCACTTGGAAAAGCAGTGGCAACTGAGGCAACCTTAACATTTGTGTTTTTTAAAGCGTCTTTAGCTATTTTTACGAAAGTAGGATAAACACATACGGCAGCAACAGTAGGTAATCCGGGATATACATCGTGTAAATGTTCGGCCTTGTAACACATTTGACGCACTTTCCCTTCTGTATCCTTTCCTTCGAGGGTGGTTAAATCAATCATATTCAAAGCCATTTTTAAGCCTTGAACCTTGGTGTCTTTTTTTATGCTGCGGGTTTGAAAACGCGCACATCTTTCTTCAATACCTACTTGGTCAACGGTTGGGGATTTAGTAAAATCGGGAATCGTCATATATTTCAAATTTAGCTGAACTTTTCAAAGATACTAAAATAACCATTTATATTAACCAGGGGGCAATCTAAGCCGTAATTATTTCAGCAAACGATAATTGCGGTATTCGCCAATTTTCCAACCGGTTTTGTTTTGAATATAATTTAGCAAACGATATCGAAATGCCGGCTTTATTCCTTTTGTTGGGTCAAATGAAAAGTGCCAATTTTTTGAATTAATTCTTGGGAGCATTACATTAGGATGGGTGCCCTTAAAACTTGTCAATGAATCGATTTTGGAATAATCGAATGTTGCTGCTTTAGGGATGTTTTTTTGCACCCAATCATCGTCGTGCCACATTTTGTGAAAACTTTCTTGCTTTGCTTGTTGCAGTTCGGGTGGTTTTACCCATCCATAATGATACACACTTGCATTGCATTTTTTTACCCTCAGAGGGCGATTGTACTTTTGAAAACCTTGAGCATCTCTAAACGAATAAATCTCGGGATCCTTACGAATAATACGCACTTCATGACGGTACCATTTTCGCGAATTGGCAATGTAATCGTATGAACCATAAAAATGGGTGTAATCAAAAAGCAGCCCTTCCACCCGTGTATCAAGCGCATTGTCGAGCATGGCTTGACGAATTGCCGGTAAATACTTTTCGTGAATCACTTCATCACCTTGAATATAAAATGCCCAATCCGAATCGGTGCTTACTGCGTTAAACGCTTTGTTTGTTTCGTCGGCTAATACCCTTCCACCTTCGCGTAGTCTTTCGTTCCAGATGGTTTCAATGATTTTTATTTTTGGGGATCCAATGTTTTGAATGAGTTGAAGCGTTGCATCTTCTGATTTTCCAACCGCAACAACAAATTCATCACAAATGGGTAGGATGGAAGTGATGGCTTCTACAATTGGGTAATCGTATTTTAAGGCATTTCGGATAAAGGTAAAACCGCTTACTTTCATTGGATTCAATTGCATTACACAAAAGCCTGCATGTCGCTCAATTTTTTATAAGCGCCTTCTTTTGCAATGAGTTGATGATGATTTCCGCGCTCAATAATTTCTCCTTTACTCATCACAATAATTTCATCGGCATGCAAAATCGTGGATAAGCGATGCGCAATAATTAAGGAGGTTCGGTTCTTCATAAGCTTACTCAATGCATCTTGAACAAGTCTTTCAGATTCTGTATCCAAAGCGGAAGTTGCTTCATCTAAAATAAGGATAGGAGGATTTTTTAAAACCGCTCTTGCGATGCTGATGCGTTGACGTTGCCCGCCACTGAGTTTGCTTCCTCTATCGCCAATATTGCTTTGATAGCCGTTTTCCATTTGCATGATGAACTCATGTGCATTGGCAATTTTTGCTGCAGCTATCACATCTTCCTCTTTTGTATGCTCCATTCCAAAAGAAATGTTATTGAAAATGGTATCGTTAAACAAAATGGACTCTTGTGTTACATTGCCCATCAATCCACGTAAATCTGAAATTTTATACTGGGTATTCGGAATGCCGTCAATCAAAACTTCACCCTCAGTGGCATCATAAAATCGAGGTAAAATATCTACCAGCGTAGATTTCCCGGCACCGGATTGACCCACCAAGGCAACCGTTTTCCCTTTTTCAATTTTTAAGTTTATTCTGCGTAAAGCGTAGCCCACATCTCCACGAACATAAGCAAAAGAAACATTTTTGTATTCAATGCTTTCTTTAAATGAATGGATGGAGGTAGGATTTGCAGCTTCATGAATAGTAATTTCAGCATCTAATATTTTTGCAATTCTTTCCGCGGAAGCGATGCCTTTTTGAATGTTATAATAGGCATCGGTAAAGGAACGTGCCGGCGGAATTACTTGAGAAAAAATTGCAATATAAGTAATGAATACCGATGCACTTAAGGTAGGATTGGAATCCAATACTAATTTGCCACCAAAATACATCACCACCACCATCACGCAAGTGCCCAAAAACTCACTCATAGGTGAGCTTAAATCGGTTTTGCGATACATGCGTGTCATAATAGTAGTGTACTCTTCATTGGTTTTGCTGAATTTATCGCTCACCGATTTTTCAGCATTAAAGGCTTTGATGATGCGTAAACCCGACAAGGTTTCTTCAATAATGGAGAAGAGCCGGCCAAGAGTGTCCTTACTGCGGGCAGAGGTGCGGCGCAAACTTTTTCCAATGCTTCCAATTAAAATTCCGGTTAAAGGCAACAGCACAAATACAAATAGTGTAAGCTGTGGACTCATAATAACCATGGTTACCAAAAAAGCAATGATGGAGATGGGATCTCTAAAAACAACCTCCAAGGATTTCATCACCGACCATTCAATTTCATGCACATCGCTCGACATGCGACTCATGATATCGCCTTTGCGTTCTTCTGAATAATAGGAGAGGGGTAAAACAAGTGTTTTGTTGTAAATTTCGTTTCGAATGTCGCGCACCACGCGGTTTCTAACAGGTGCAAGAAAGTACATGGCGAGGTAACGACATAAGTTCTTTAAAAAGAACATTACTACCACCAATATACAAATGAATATAAGTGCATAAATTTTTCCACGCTCCGGATCCACAATCATTTTGGTGAGGTAGAAATAAAAATTATCGATGATGGAGCTAATGGATAAAACAAATTCGGGCTCTCCCTTGGCCATGCGCAAGGCGTAATCGGCATCATTTTTTAAAAACAACAAATCCAAAAAGGGCGCCACCATGGTTAATGAAAAAAGCGAAAAAGCTACGAATAGGATATTAAAAAGCGCATTTAATGCAGCATATCCTTTGTAGGGTTTGATGTAGCGTAAGATTCGAAAATAGAGTTTCAAGGGCTTTTTGTAGAGATTAAATTCCGGTGTAATTGTGCGGACTAATTTTTTTTAATTCTGATTTTACAGCCTCGCTAACATTAAGCTTCTCGATAAAATCGGCAAAACTTTTTGCATTTGGCTTTTCATGTGTGCGGGTCAAATCTTTCAGCGTTTCGTATGGATTGGGATAGTTTTCGCGGCGCAAAATAGTTTGAATGGCTTCGGCAATAACGGCCCAATTATCTTCCAAGTCGGCAGCAATTTTTTCGGGATTCAACACCAGTTTATTCAAGCCTTGTAACAAAGATTTAAGTGCAAGTAAGCTATGCGAAAAAGGCATTCCCACATTTCGTAAAACAGTAGAGTCGGTTAAATCGCGCTGCAAACGCGAAATGGGTAACTTGGCCGAAAGGTGCTCCAATAAAGCATTTGCAATTCCCAAATTGCCTTCTGAATTTTCAAAATCAATGGGATTCACTTTGTGCGGCATAGCAGAAGAACCAATTTCGCCGGGTTTAATTTTTTGCTTGAAATAATCCATCGAAATATAGGTCCATATATCGCGGTTCAAATCAATTAAAATGGTATTGATGCGTTTGATACAATCACAGAGAGAGGCAAAAGAATCGTAATGTTCAATTTGTGTAGTGTACTGTGAGCGCTGCAAACCCAGTGTTTTATCGACAAATGCATTGGCAAAATTTTTCCAATCAACCTCTGGATAGGCAATGTGGTGGGCATTAAAGTTTCCGGTGGCGCCGCCAAATTTTGCAGCGTGTGGAATTGCTTTTAGAACATTCAATTGATTTTCGAGTCGCTCTACATAAACCATAAATTCTTTTCCCAAACGTGTGGGAGAAGCGGCTTGTCCATGCGTGCGCGCTAATAAGCTTACGGATGCGTATTCCTGTGAAAGTGTTTTTAATTTTAATAGGATCGTTTCTAAAAAGGGTATGTAAATATCCTTCATAGCTTCTTTTACAGATAGTGGAACCGCTGTGTTATTGATGTCTTGTGAAGTTAATCCAAAATGAATAAATTCTTTTTGCTCCTTTAAATTCAGGCCATCCAGCTTTTCTTTAATAAAATACTCTACTGCTTTAACATCGTGGTTGGTAGTTTTTTCAATGCTTTTGATACGCGCAGCATCTGAAATTGAAAAGTTTGAATATACTTCTCGAAGTTTCGGAAAAATGGATTTATCTAATCCTGCAAGTTGCGGTAAGGGTATTTCGCAGAGTGCAATAAAGTATTCTACTTCTACACGCACCCGGTATTTTAGCAGTGCGAATTCCGAAAAGTAAGGAGCCAGTTCTTCTGTTTTGCTTCTGTATCTGCCGTCAATAGGCGAAATGGCTGTAAGCTCTGAATATTCCATTTTTTAAAAAGAAAGGCCGAAGATACTAAAATGTGGGCAAATGAAGACTGCTGTATTATTGCTACTTTTAGGGCGTCTTTTAGACTTATTTTTATGATAATTTACAACGTTACAATTAATATTGAGCAAGACGTCCACGACGAATGGCTAACCTGGATGCGAGAAGTGCATGTACCTGAAGTTATGCAAACCGGTATTTTTACCGAAAGTAAAATCTGTAAACTCTTGGTAGAAGAGGAGCAAGGCATAACTTATTCTTTTCAATACACTTGTCCTTCGCTCGAAGCTTATGAACAATACCGTGTGGAGCATGCACCGCGCTTGCAAGCGGATGTGAAGAAAAAATACGAGGGCAAATTCGTTGCATTTCGTTCGCTCTTAGAAGTGATATAAAATGCGGCCGGACGATGTAAAAGCCAAGAAGCAATTAGGGCAGCACTTTCTCAAAGACGAGCAAATTGCAGCCGATATTGTGGCGAGTTTAAGCCAACTCGATAAGTATAAGAAAGTATTGGAAGTTGGGCCTGGAATGGGCGTTTTAACGCAATTCTTGCTTCAGAACTCTGCCTATGAAACGAGTATTATTGATATTGACAGAGAATCTATTGCCTATCTAAAAAAGCGTTTTCCGGAGTTGCAAAACAGGATTATTGAAGGCGATTTTTTGCATTTACGTTTTGAGGATTATTTCACCGAATCCTTTGCTGTGATTGGAAATTTTCCATATAATATTTCCACTCAAATCCTTTTTAAGGTTTTGGATTACCGCAATCAAATACCCGAAGTGGTGGGCATGTTTCAAAAGGAAGTGGCACTACGCATTGCTTCCAAACCAGGAAAAAAAGTGTACGGTATTCTCAGTGTTTTTATGCAAGCTTATTACGATATCGAATATTTATTTACAGTGGAAGAACATGTTTTTCAACCTCCTCCAAAAGTAAAATCGGGAGTCATCCGATGTGTGCGAAATACTCGACAACACTTGGATTGCAACGAAACTTTGTTTTTTCAGGTAGTGAAAGCCGGATTTAATCAACGCCGAAAAACATTGCGCAACGCTTTGAAACAAATGCTGAACGGAGTAATTTTAGAGCACGATTTTTTGGCGAAAAGAGCGGAGGAATTGTCGGTCGAAAATTTTGTGGAATTAACGAATCTGATTGATAAATCGATGGAAATAAAATAACGCATGAAAATTATTTTTATTGATACTACTCATCCTATTCTTATGGAAATGCTTAGCCAACAAGGTTTTTCTTGTGACGATAAAAGCAAGTTAAGTAAAGAGGAGATAGCAGCTATTCTTCCCAACTATGCAGGAATGGTTATTCGGAGCCGATTTAAGATAGATCGTGATTTTATTGATAAAGGCACCAACCTGAAATTTATTGCGCGGCCCGGTGCCGGTCTTGAAAATATTGATGTGGCTCATGCACAAAGTAAGGGCATTGCTTGCTTGCGTTCGCCGGAAGGAAACCGCGATTCTGTGGCTGAGCATGCGCTTGGAATGTTACTTTCCTTGTTTAATAATTTAAAGCGTGCGGATTCAGAAATTCGAAATGGTATTTGGCGCAGAACAGAAAATTGGGGTGTAGAATTAAAAGGAAAAACCATCGGGATTTTAGGCTATGGCTATATGGGAGAGGCTTTTGCGCAGCGGCTTTCGGGTTTCGGCGTAAAAGTGTTAGCCTACGATAAGTATAAACAGAACTACATTCAAAATTCTGCATACATGGAAGAAAGCAGCATGGAGAGAATTTTTAAGGAATGCGATATAGTGAGTTTGCATCTTCCGCTGAGTGCAGAAACCAATCAACTGGTAAATACAGCATTTATCAATCAATTTAAAAAGAATTTTTATTTAATAAATACCGCTAGGGGTGGCATCGTGAACTTAAGCGATTTGGCTGCTGCCATTGAATCGGGTAAAGTGTTAGGTGCTTGTCTTGATGTATTTGAATTTGAAGAAAGCAGTTTCGAAAGCACCAACAAATTGCCTTCAATAGGAATGGATTATCTCACTAAAAGTGAAAAAGTAATTCTAAGCCCACACATAGCGGGATGGACACATGAATCAAATAAAAAAATTGCGCAAGTATTAGCTGAAAAAATTAGTTCTCAATTCTCCGTGTAACCAGTTGCACTGTAGTGCGACTCTTTTGCTCCAAAATAACGTGCTTATTTTTCGAAACTCTATCAATTGTTGCGGCGTCATAGTTTCGTATAGTAATAAGTTCAAGATTGGCATTAAACAAGACTTTGTAGTGTTGTTGCAATTCCTCAATAAGTTGCTCGGCTTTACGCTCATTATTGTCCACACAAATAGAAAAGCTTATCGCTGAATTTTGCATCAAATTAATTTTGATGTGACAGGTAGCAAAAATGGAAAACAAGTGACTCAAATTTTCTTCTACAATAAATGAAAAATCTTTTGGTGAAATGGAAATAAGCATTTGCTCTGTTTTAAAAATAAAACAAGGAACTGCATTGTGAGTTGCATGTGCATCAATTACAGTCCCTTTATTTTGTGGTGCGATAAAGGATTTTACACGCAAGGGAATGTTTTTATTTTGAAGTGGCTTAATGGTTTTGGGATGAATTACCGTTGCACCATAATAGGTTAATTCAATTGCATCCTGATAACTCAATTGCTCTAACATTACAGTATCATCAAAGTATTTCGGATCTGCATTTAATACTCCGGGAACATCTTTCCAAATAGTGACATCGTCTGCGTTAAGCGCAAATGCTACGATTGATGCAGTATAATCGCTTCCTTCACGCCCTAATGTAGTCGTAAAATTTTCGGAAGTTCCGCCAATAAACCCTTGGGTAATAATTATATTTTCGTTTTTAAAATGAAGCTTTTCTTTGGCCAATTGTTCGGTTAATTCCCAATCCACTTTGCCTTCGCGGTAGGTATTATCGGTTTGAATAAAATCGCGCGCATCCTGCCATCGGTTTTTCACCCCGCATGAATTCAAATATGCACTTACAATGCGGGTAGAAATTAATTCGCCCACCGAAACAATTTGGTCGTAGGTTTGATCGTAGCTAAAAACCGGTTCATCTTCTGTTGCCCAATCCAGTTCCACAAAGGAATTAGAAATATCGGAATAAACCGGATGCGAACCATCAGGAAATAATTCAGTTAAAATGGAAAAATGATACTCCTTAATTTCGTTGATGATTTCCGCTATTTTTTCACGCGATTTAAAAGTAGCATGTGTAAGTCGCTCCAGTGCATTGGTCGTTTTTCCCATTGCGGAGATAACCACCACAATTTTTTCATCTGGAAACAAGCCAAGTATAGAAGCTACATTTTTTACCGCTTCGGCATCTTTTACGGAAGCCCCGCCAAACTTAAAAACACGCATATTTTATATATTTTTTATATATCCATTCAAGACCGCCTCCCAAAAATTATTTGAAAGGGAATGCTTTTAATTGTTCTTCTGTAAACTTGCAATTCACCCATGTGCCGTCAAAATTTGCATCAAATTTTTTGTAAAAATGTATGGCAGGTTCATTCCAGTCTAACACTTGCCACTCCATTCTTTTGGCCCCCATTTCTTTACTTACATGAATGATGGCTTCAAACAAGTGTCTACCAATTTGATTTCCTCTGTAGGATTCCTTAACAATCAAGTCTTCCAAAAAAACACACTTTCCTTTCCAAGTGGAATATTTAATATAATAAATGGCAGCCCCCACAATTTGCTCTTCAACAAGCGCCACATAAAAATAAAATACAGGATGGTTTCCAAAACTATCGGCTTCCAATTCCGGTATTGTAACAGTCACTTCTTTAGGTGCTTTTTCATAAACAGCAAGCTCCTTAATTAAATCGAGTACCTGCGGTAAATCTTTTTTTTCGCCCTTTCGGATAGTAAAATTCATTGCGCAAAAGTAGAAAAACCATTAGCGGTAACAACAAAAAAAATCCTGCCCTTTTTGGGAGCAGGATT